>CAINLH010000137.1 GCA_903850275.1 uncultured Acidimicrobium sp. | reverse complement strand
GCCGCCAACTACACGATTGCCGCCAAGGGCTCGCTCGTTATTGCTGTAGTGCTCACCGTGTATAGCGGGGCACAGTATTGGCTTGTTGCCATACGCGCACGGCGGGCTCGATAAGCAATGCGCTGCGACGTCGTTGCTATCGGCACCGAGCTATTACTTGGCCAGATAGTTGATACCAATTCGTCTTGGTTGGGCGAGCAGCTTTCCGCAGCAGGCATCGATTCGTGCTTGCAGGTAAAGGTTGGCGACAACCTCAATCGAATGGTCAAAGCCATTCGCCAAACACTCGAAGATGCCGATGCCGTAATCATCTGTGGTGGGCTTGGGCCAACGCACGATGACATTACGCGCGAGGCAATCGCAGAAATCATGGGCGTTGAACTGGAATTTAACGACGAAGTTGGCATGGCCATCTCGGAAATGTTTGCGTCTCGCAACCGACGCATGCCCGAGATCAACATGCGCCAAGCAATGGTGCCCAAGGGTGCCAACATCATCGAGCAGCGCAGGGGTACGGCTCCAGGCTTGATTTGCCCAGTCGGAAACAAGGTCATTTACGCCGTTCCTGGCGTGCCCTACGAGCTCTACGAAATGTTCGAGCGCGCCATTCTTCCCGATCTACTTGTGCGTTCGGGTTCGGTCTCAGTCATCTCTAGCCGAGTGTTGCGAACCTGGGGCGAAAGCGAGAGCGGCCTTAACGAGCGACTGTTCGGCGTCATTGAAGAACTCGAGTCGGTTGGCAACCCAACACTTGCGTTTCTTGCAAGCGGCTGGGAGGGCATCAAGGTTCGGCTCACCGCTAAAGCGGCAACTCGCCCCGAGGTGGTTTCGATTCTTGATGAGTGGGAACAAAAGGTGCGCGCCGCAATAGGCGACATCGTGTTCGGTATTGACGACGACACAATGGAATCAGTTGTTCTGCAGATGCTTCGCGATCGTGGGCTCACACTTGGTTTAGCCGAGTCGGTAACAGGCGGTTTGGTTTCGGGTCGGCTCACCAACATTGCGGGCGCAAGCGACGTGCTGCGTGGCGCTGTCGTCTCTTATGCAAGCGAAGTGAAGTTTGATGTTCTTGGGGTTACGAATGGCCCGGTTGTTTCGCCAGAGGCCGCAGTCGAGATGGCTGTCGGTGCTCAACGAGTGCTTGGTGCCGATGTGGCCCTTTCGCTGACGGGTGTTGCTGGCCCAGCGGAACAAGAGGGGCAGCGCCCCGGCACCTTGTGCATCGGGGTTGCTCTGCCCAACGGTGTCACTGCATCATCGGTGGTGCAGCTGCCTGGTGCGCGAGACCAAATGAGGCAACTCAGCGTCATCAGCGCACTTGATTTCCTTCGTCGTCAATTGCGCGAGAGTTAAACGCGACAATAAAAAAAGCCCCGGCCGAAGCCGGGGCTTTTTCAGTACTTGAGTACTTATGCTGCGCGGTAACCCTCTGACTCGGAGCGGGACAACGCGATGGACATAATGACCAATCCGTAGCCTGCCTTCGCGAGTACGTCGGAAGCCGAGTAGCCAACTTGAATAACAGTTGTTGCCTCTTCTGGCGACAAGCCGATTTGCTCTGCAAGCCAGCTGGTGGAGTCTCCCAAGATGTAGAAAATTGGGTAGATACCCCAGGTGAACACGAGCAAGTAGCGAAGGTTGTTCAACTTCTTGCCAATTTCGCCTGTCTGTGTCTTCAAGGTCTTGCCAACTTCGCCTGCGAACAGTTCGTACAACACGTACAACATGAAGGCGCCAGAGATGGCTCCCCACAGTGTGCGGTCGCTGCTGCCGTGCGCTGCGACTTCGCCTGGGTATCCAGTTGCGATCATCAACAGTGCTGCAATAACCAAACGTGGCGTTACTTTCTTTGCCACTTCCTTGGAAACGCCCGAAACTACAACGAGCTCGGCAACGAGTAGTGGCACGGTGAGCAGCCAGTCCGCGTAGCGGTAGCCCTCGTTCCATTCGCCACCCGAGAAGTTGCTGAACATTCTCCAGTAGTGGTAGGCCGCGATTCCGCAAATCATTGCGGACATCGTGATTGCGTTGCGGTATGCAGGTGCAATGCGGTTGCGTGACACGAGGAAGTACACAAATGCAATTCCAAGTGCTGCTGTCGAAAATGACAGCGCGTTATAGACGAGGTCGTGATTACTGACGACCAATCCCTTTACTTCTTCCATTACGAGTTTCCTCCTGGTATGGGCCCAGCAGCCGATTGACCACTTAGTTGACCCAATCCCATTATTGAGCACTAATGGATGGCGCGCTAGCCACTACCCATTACAGAATGGTTACAAATTTGGGGCTACATCACCTGAGTAAGGCCGCCATCTACAACGAAAATCTGGCCCGTTGCATAGGTGGTGCGCAGTAGGCCCAGGGTTGCTTCCACGCAGTCCTCGGGGGTGGCCGACCGATGCAGGGGAGTAATGGCCTTGACGCCATCGTGCTGGTTTTGCCAGTCCTTAGTCCAGGGGGTTTCCACCAACCCGGGGGCCACCGCGTTCACCCGAACGGGCCCGCATGCCTTTGCCAAGAGGATGGTCATGTGATTGAGGGCTGCTTTCGACATTGAATACGCAATCGAACTGCCCATCGCCCTTACGCCTGCAACCGAGGTGATGTT
>CAINLH010000136.1 GCA_903850275.1 uncultured Acidimicrobium sp. | reverse complement strand
ATGGTGACACCAAGCCACACGGGCAGTTTGCGTTTGAAGTGTGACGACAACAACAACGTGGCAAACATGGTCTTGTCGGGCAGTTCGGCAAGAAAGATTGCAAAAAACGTAACTGCCGCGTGCTGCAACATGTTCGAACTAGTTAACCAAGCGTTGCATGCGCTGCGCAAGCACTCGGTGTTGCGCCAACATCGCGTCTACTTTCGTGCTCACGAGCAGGCCGTTGTCAACGATCGATCGCCCTTGCACAATGGTGTGCTTCGCTCCCGTTGGGCCGCACCGAAGCCAGGCCTCGATTGGGTCGGCAATTGCGCCCGCAAACGAAGGGCCAGTAAGCGACCACACTGCCAAGTCGCCAACGGCACCAACACTGATTTCACCAATTTCACCAATCCGGCCAAGGCACCCGGCACCACCCCGGGTGGCAATCTCGAGCGACATTCGCGCAGTTCCCGCAGCAGCGCCATCGCGAAGTTTTGCCAACAACATTGCTTGCCTTGCCTCTAGCCACATGGAAGCCGAATCGGCAGATGACGAACCATCTACGCCCAGGCCAACGTGAACGCCAGCAGCACGCAGGCTGACTACGGGCGAAATGCCCGAGGCCAAAATCATGTTGCTGCTTGGGCAGTGCGCAACGCCAATGTGTGCTTTGCCCAACCGTTGTACTTCGTCTTCGTTCGGCATGACACAGTGCGCAACCCACGCCCGATCGGTGCACCAGCCAACCTCTTCCAAATAGTCGGTTGGGCGGCAGCCAAATGTTGCAAGTGAGTAGTCGTCATCTTCCGAGTTTTCCGCAAAGTGCGTATGCAAGCGCACATCAAGCTTTTCTGCCAATTGCGCCGACTCGATCATCAACTGTTTGGTCACGCTAAACGGCGAGCACGGAGCCAAAGCGATGCGCACCATTGCACCGTGCTTGGCGTCGTGATGCTTTTCTACCGCGAGTTGAGATTCGGCCAAAATTACATCGTGGTCTTGCACCACGTTGTCTGGAGGCAAGCCCCCGTCTTTTTCCGAAAGCGACATCGAGCCGCGAGTTGGATGAAACCGCATTCCCAAATCAACCGCCGCGGCAATTTCTGCAGAGAGCAAATCCCCTCCGCCTTGCGGATGCACATACAAATGGTCTGTGCTTGTCGTGCATCCCGACAGTGCCAATTCGGCAAGACCAACCCACGCAGAAACATGCGCCGACTCTTCATCCAGCGTGCTCCACAACGGATACAACGTTTTCAACCAGCCGAACAACGCTGCATTGGTCATTGGTGGAAACGCGCGAGTGAGGTTTTGATACATGTGGTGATGCGTGTTCACCAAACCTGGGGTGACAAGACAATCTGTTGCGTCGATAACGCGTGTTGCTGTCGGCTCCGAGCCTGAAGCACCAACGCCAGAGATGAGTCCGTTAGTGATTGCTACCCAACCGCCGGCAATCTCGCGACGTTGGTCATCAACTGTTGCAACGAGCCGCGCGTTGCGAACAACGAGGTCGGCTGTTGTGCTCAGTTGTTTAGCTCGACGAGTTCGCTGCCCGCGTGGCGAATTTCGGCATCGCGATGCAAGAAGAAACCGAGCAATGCGGCGATTCCCGCCGTGGACAAACCAACGATGATAGGAAACGAAATAAGGACGAGAACGAGAATGATGGCGCCAGGCATGATGATTACCGTAGTGGCTTAAAGGCCCAGGCTTCGATCTCTACTGCTCCGCCGAACGGCAACGATGCAACACCAATGGTGCTGCGGGCCGGACGACTGCCATCGAAACCAGCAACGTAGGCCGCATTGAATGTAGCAAAAGTATCCATGTCGGTGAGGAAGCACAGCGTCTTTTTCACATCGTGAATGGTGCAACCTGCACTCTTCAATTGTGCTTTGAGATTGACAACGGCCTGAGCGGTTTGTTTGGCAACGCCGCCAGCAACAATCTTGCCTTCAGCAACACCAAGCTGCCCAGAGACAATCACCCAGTCGCCTGCCCGAACAACTGGCGTGTATGGCCCCAACGCTGCGGCGGGCTTCGCCGGCGATTTCTTTGCCGCTTTCTTAGTGGCTTTCTTGGCGGTCTTCTTCACCGTCTTTTTTGCGGTCTTCTTCACTGGGTTCTTCTTTTTTGAGGTGGCCATGGACACAATCGTAGACGGCGACAGTCGCCCTCCTTCAACTGGTCATACGATGGACTCATGATCTCGCGGCGCCGCTTTATTACTGGTGCTTTCGTAATTGCCGGTGGTGGCTCGGCTCTAACAACCGTTGCTGCATGTTCGGGTGGTTCCTCGGCAACGAGCTCTTCGGTACCAACCGAGCTGCAAATTGTTCAGCGTTTTCCACAAGTTTTAGTGCCAGGCAATGTGCGCATCCCCGTCTCGCTTGCGAACAACGACGGATTGCTGTCGATGGATGGCGGCACCGAATTGCCAGCAACACTTACCGCCAACATTGTCAATGCCGAAACCGGCGAAATCGTTATCGGCCCAATCACCGCGAAGCGACACGATAAGGGCCTCAGCATTCCCTACTATCCGTTTCGCGCCGACATTGAAGAAGTCGGAATCTTTTCAATCGTGATCGATGGCGGGCCAACAGATGGCGCAGGTATCCAGATCATGGAGCCCAGCCGAATTTCAATTCCACTTGTTGGCTCTGCGCTGCCACCCTTTGACACACCGACTGTTGATAACAACCGCAGCGTCAACCCCATCTGCACATATCTGCCTGCGGCTTGCTCCTTGCACAACATCACGCTGACCGATGCGCTCGCGCTCGGTAAACCTATTGCGTATTTGGTTGGAACTCCCGCGCATTGCT
>CAINLH010000135.1 GCA_903850275.1 uncultured Acidimicrobium sp. | reverse complement strand
CGGAAGCCCAATTTGCCTTCTGCGTTTACGGCCATGCGCACGGTGGTGCGGGTGCCGGCCGATGCAACTTGCCCGCCAACAGTGATGTCGGCGTCGTCAATCTTTGCAGTGCGCTTCAGTGCTTCACGAACAATTTGCACCTTTGCATCCATGTGTTGCGAAACATCGAGGTGCTGCCACGAACAACCGCCGCAACCGCGCTCGACGTTTGGGCATGGGGGCGTCACACGATGGGCAGAAGGCTCGATGATGGCGGCCACTTCGCCACGCGCGAAGTCTTTCTTGGCTTGGGTGATCTGTACGTCGACCAACTCGCCTGGAAGTGCGCCCGGCACAAACACCACACGGCCATCGGCCAGATGCCCAAGTGCGTCTCCGCCAGCAACCAACCGCTCGAAACGCACCTGCTCGTTATTCACTGCATCTCACTCTACGAGCCAAATGTTGGGCAACTAGGATGATTGGCGTGACGCTGCCAATTCAGATTGCGCCCTCGGTGCTTCCCGTCGATTTCTCCAAATTGGGTGAAGCCGTAGTTGCGCTCGACGAAGCAGGTGTCGACCTCATTCAGTGGGATGTGATGGATGGACAGTTTGTCCCCAACCTCACGTTTGGCCCCGACGTCATTGCCTCAACCCGTTCGCTCACCAAGTTGCCTTTCGAGGCGCACCTGATGGTGCTGACGCCCGATGTGATGGCAAAGCGATACGTAGAGGCCGGCTGCCAACGCCTCATCGTGCACGTTGAAGCCTGCACTCACCTGCATCGCACACTTGGCAACATTCGCGAACTTGGCGCAACTGCTGCAGTGGCCCTCAACCCGTCGACACCTGCAAGCGAAATTGCCAACGTGCTCGACTTGATCGACATGGTGTTGGTGATGACGGTGAACCCGGGCTTCGGTGGCCAGAGTTACATCCAAACGATGGAACCCAAGATTCGTGAAGTGCGCAACATGATTCGTGACGCTGGTTTGGACGACGCCGTCAACGTTGAAGTTGACGGCGGCATCTCAAACAAGACCATTGCTGGCGCAGCCAAGGCTGGCGCCAACGTGCTCATCGCCGGCAGCGCGTTGTTCAAAGAACCAAAAGGTTTGAAGCACGCTGTCAGCGAATTGCGTGCGGCTGCTACAGCCGCATTTGTTGGCTAGCTTCCGATTACTCCACCATTTTTGCGGGTGATCACAATGGTGCAGTCGCGTGGCACTGGGCCGCCCAAGCCTTCGTATTTCGCTGGGAAGTTGCTGATTGATGGATCGCCATCGCCAGGGTGCTGCAAGTTGACAAACATCGTGCGACGATCGGGGGTCACCGTCACACCGGTTACTTCGCTTCCCTTAACGCCGGTGAACAGACGCTTGAATTCTTTCGTTACGCCGCTAGCAACCAACAACTGGTCGTTTTGCTTGCCTGGCTGCTCGCCGTCGGTCTGAACGAACACGCGGTTGTCTGGGTCGACCCAGATGCCGTCTGGCGAACCGAACATTTGTCCGGCTGCATCGGTGACGTCCTTGGCAAGTGCAAACACTTCCCAGTTGAACGTTCCACCCAGGTGATCGTTGGCATCTTTGAAGCGAACGATGTGGCCGTAGGTGTTCACTGCAGTTGGGTTTGCCTTGTCGACACCTGCCCTACCGGTGGTTCCGCGTTGTGTGTTGTTGGTGAGGGTGACGTACATTTCGCCTGTTGGTGCGCCAGCAATCCACTCTGGCCTGTCCATCTTGGTTGCGCCCACAGCATCGGCTGCCAAGCGGGTGTGCACAAGAATCTTG
>CAINLH010000134.1 GCA_903850275.1 uncultured Acidimicrobium sp. | reverse complement strand
TGCCGAATGGCTTTCGCTTACCTACGGCGCGCGCGGCATCAAAGTCAGTTGCCTGTGCCCGCAAGGTGTCAACACCAACATGTTGAAAGGCGCCGATGTCTCCAACGACGGGCCATCAGGAAACGTGGTTCGAGTTGCGGGTGCAGTGCTGGAACCAGCCGAAGTTGCCGAGGTTTGTGTGCAAGTAATCCGCGACGAAACCTTCCTCATTCTTCCTCACCCCGAAGTTGCTCAGTACATGGTGCTGAAGGCAACCGAGCGGGATCGTTGGCTTGCAGGAATGCGCAAGCTGCAAAAGCGGGTGCTCGGCTTCTAACGACGCAGGCAATAACTGCGGTGGTACACATTGCAGTGTGCGGAAAAACCTGTGGCTCGTTTGCTTGTGTTTAGTCGCCTCGGCGTGTGCACCCGCAACACCGCTCGACCCGAGCAGCGCAACAGTCGAACAAGTAATTGACGGCGACACCATAGAGATACGCATTGGTGGCAAGACCGAATCGATACGCCTCATTGGCATAGACACGCCCGAAACGAAACACCCCACCAAGCCGGTGCAGTGCTTTGGCCCCGAGGCAAGCCAGTTCATGCACGATTTGCTTCCAGAAGGAACCATCGTTCGGTTGGAGCGCGATGTAGAGGCCCGCGACCGCTATGGCCGATTGCTGTTGTACGTGTATCGCATGCCAGACAACCTGTTTGTCAACTACGAGCTGGCGGCGCAGGGTTATGCCGACACGCTTTCGATAGAGCCCAACATCATGCATCGCTCGGATTTCTCGAGGGCAGTTGCGCAAGCGCGAACAAACAAACTGGGGCTATGGAAGGCCTGTCGCTAGTAGCGTTTAGGAAGTGAGCACGCCAACACTTGCAGAACGACTGGGATACGCAGCCGATGCGAAATTGGTCATTCTTAGCTGCGACGACCTTGGCGCATTTCATGCCGCCAACGTGGGTGTGTACGACGCGCTGCGTAAAGGTGTTGCAACTTGTGCATCATTGATGGTGCCGGCGCCGTGGGCAAAACACGCAGTGCTCAATTACGACGGCGACGACATTGGTGTACACCTCACTGTCAATAGCGAACACGAGATGTACCGATGGGGCCCGCTGACGTATGCGCCAAGCCTGCAATCCGGCGAAGGCGGTTTCCCACGCACGGTGGACGACTTGTGGGAACACGCAGACTCGGCCGAAGTGTTGCGCGAATGCCGCACACAAGTTTCGCGCGCTATCGAATGGGGCATTGACGTAACGCACCTTGCGCCGCACCTCACTGCGATTACGGTGCGGCCACAATTTTTTGATGTGTACCTGGAACTTGCCGCCGAGTTTCAATTGCCCATCCGCCTGCCGTCCACCATTTCCGAAGCGCAAGCAGGGTTTCCGTTTAGGAAACTTGCCGCAGAAGAAGGCGTGGTCTTCCCCGATCACTTCGATCACGACTGGCGCGAAGGCAGCCGCGAGCGTGTGCTGAAATCGTTTGCCAACTTGCAGCCGGGTGTAACCGAAATACATGTGCAGCCGTGCATCGACACGCCAGAAATCAGGGCACTTGGCAGCGTGGCTTCTGGATGGATTGACGACTACGAACTTGTTGTCAATGACGCTTCGTTGCGAAACGCCATTGCGTCTAGCGGCGCGGTGATGATTGGCTATCGCGCGCTGCGCGATGCCATGCGCGCATAACTATTTGCTTGAGCGAATACCGCGGAAGAAATCGTCTTCGTATTGCCCCGCTTCAAGCGGCGCGCCACGAACAAGCGACTTTGCAAGCACCCAGTCGTCGAACGGGTAAAC
>CAINLH010000133.1 GCA_903850275.1 uncultured Acidimicrobium sp. | reverse complement strand
TTGATCATGGTGCCGAGGACATCGTTGACGACGGTGAGCATTGGCGAGTTTTGTGCGATCCACACACCCTTTTTGACTTAAAAGCTTCCCTCGAACAAGCAGGGATGACTGTCGTATCTGCCGAGAGCACTATGGTCTCATCAATGTCGGTTGCGGTAACGGACATTGCTGACGCAAAGGCTATTTTGAAGATTATGGATGATCTTGAAGAAAACGATGATGTGCAGGATGTGTATTCCAATTTTGATATTTCCGACGAGATTCTGAACGAGGTTGCATCATGAGCATCAAAGTTGGCGACAAGGCACCTTCGTTTGTTCTTCCTGGTACTGGCGGGGCTTCGTACACGCTCGAACAATTTGCTGGTGCGCCGCTTGTTTTGGTGTTTTATCCTGGCGACAACACGCCTGTGTGTACGAAACAACTGAATTGCTATAACGACGAACTCGCACAATTCACCGGTGTCGGTGCGCAAGTTGTTGGTATTTCCGCACAAGATGTATCCAGCCATGACGACTTTTCCCAGAAGCACGGGTTCGGCTTCCCGTTACTTGCCGACACCGATAAGGCCGTCGCCAGCGCTTATGGGGTGGTTGGGCCACTCGGTTTTCCACGACGCAGCGTCTTTGTAATCGATGCCAGGGGCGTAATTTCCTATGTACATAGGGCCTTGGCCGGAATCACTTTCAGACCTGTTTCCGAGCTAGTGGCAGCCGTGGAGCAAGCCAAGAAAGCCTAGATCTCCACACCGAAGCAACTAAGATGAACATATGTTCGCCCCAAAGTCGGATACCCAGTCAGGTCGCGGGTTCGTCGTTCTGGGTGTCGATCCTGGCCTAACTCGTTGTGGTTACGCGGCAATTGAAGTTGGCCAGTCCCGTGTTCCCGCGATGCTCAAGTTGGGCGTTGTAACCACCGATGTGTCTGCTGCTTTGCCAGATCGCTTAGCCACTTTGCAGGCCGACTTCGAATTGCTCATGGATGAAGTACGGCCTGATGCGGTTGCTGTCGAGCAGGTTTTTTTCCAGAATAATGTGCGCACGGCAATGGGCGTTGGGCAGGCGAGCGGGCTGGTCCTCGCTATGGCTGCAAGACGCGGCATTCATGTGGTGCAATACACACCAAGCCAAGTAAAAAGCGCGGTCACTGGTTTTGGTACCGCTAACAAGCTTCAAGTTCAGCAGATGGTTCAGCGGCAATTAAAACTACGGTCATTGCCTCAACCGCCCGACGCTGCCGATGCCGCGGCGCTTGCGCTTTGTCATCTTGCGGTTTCTCCATTGCGACAATCAATCGCACGTTCCACCGTAGGGGCCCGTTCATGATTGGTTCGCTGAGGGGCAAAGTAGTCGAGCGCAATAACGACGGAACCGTTCTGCTTGAAGTTGGTGGCGTCGGCTACCTCGTGCATGTCACACCACGCACACTCGCCGAACTCGAACCAACAAGTGCGGCCTTTGTTTATGTCCACCACCACATTCGAGAGGATGCTCAAACATTGTTTGCCTTTCTCGATCGTGATGAGAGACGCAGTTTCGAGATACTCATCGCAACACATGGCATAGGGCCTTCGATGGCAATGTCAATACTTGCTACTCATTCCCCACGTGTGCTTATCGATATCGTTGCAACCAACGATCAAGCTGCTCTCACGATGGTTCCAGGTGTGGGCCGCAAAACTGCAGAGCGGCTTCTCGTGGAATTGAAAGACCGACTCAACCTGCCCCACATCGACACGCTCGAGTCGTCCGGCGCGGCAAATCATTCAGCAGTAGTTGATGTCCGCGAAGCACTTACTGGGCTCGGGTATTCCAGCGAGGAGATCAGAGAAGTGTTGCGCGAGCAATCCGCAACCGACTCTGCGGAAAACATGTTGCGCAATGCGCTCAACCAGTTGGGAGCGCGTCGTGCGTGAAGAATTTGTGGATCCAGAAATTCGTACAGACGAAGAGGTGGACTCTGTCGA
>CAINLH010000132.1 GCA_903850275.1 uncultured Acidimicrobium sp. | reverse complement strand
CAAGTGGTGATTGAAGGAATGCTCAATATGTCATTCGACAAACCAGTTCGACACATGAAGGAGTATCTCTCCATTTTGATGCCGCTGATTCACGACAGAAAAGTGTCGTTTGCTGGCGAGACCCTCACGACCCACGCCGAACTCACCATCAACAAGGCTCAGAGCTGCGACGTTGTGGTTGCGGCCCTTGGGCCACAGATGCTCAAGTTGGCTGCGGCAATGACGCAGGGAACTCTCACGTGGTGCACGGGCCCAGAAACATTGCGCACGCTCACAGTTCCAACCATCAATGCCGCTGCCGAAGAACTTGGCAAGCCGAAGCCACGCGTGATTGCGGCGTTGCCCGTGTGTGTAACGAAAGATGTTGATGGTGCCCGTGCCCGCGCTGCACAGGTGTTTGCCGTGTACGGGCAGCTGCCTAGCTACCGAGCCATGTTGGACCATGAAGGCGCAGCCGGCCCAGCCGATGTTGCAATCATTGGTTCGGCAAGCGAAGTGTTCGACAAGGTTGCAGCGTTGCAAGAAATTGGCGTAACCGACTTTGGCGGCGTCGAGTTTGGCGGAACGCCAGACGAGCTGCACGACACCCGCGAGATGTTGAAGAGTTTGTTGAAGCGCTAGTTAGCGAACATTGATAGCAACGCCTGGCGTTGCATTGATTGCATCAAAGAAGTCGTTGCCTTTGTCGTCGACCACGATGAATGCAGGGAAGTTCTGTACTTCAATCTTCCAAACGGCTTCCATGCCGAGTTCTGCGTATTCCAACACTTCAACTTTGGTGATGCAATCTTGTGCCAGGCGTGCGGCGGGGCCGCCAATGGAGCCGAGGTAGAAGCCGCCATAGGTTTTACAGGCGTCGGTTACTTGGCGCGAGCGGTTTCCTTTGGCCAACATCACAAAGCTTCCGCCGGCAGCCTGAAACTCGCCAACATACGAATCCATTCGTCCGGCCGTGGTGGGGCCAAACGAGCCAGACGCGAAACCTTCCGGCGTTTTTGCTGGGCCCGCGTAATAGACGCAGTGATCTTTCATGTATTGCGGCAGGCCCTTGCCGCTATCGAGACGCTCTTTCAGTTTGGCGTGCGCAATGTCGCGAGCAACCACCATTGGGCCTGTCAACATCACACGTGTTTTCACGGGATATTTAGACAGCGTGTCGCGAATTTCCGACATTGGTTTATTCAGGTCGATGGAAACAACTTCGCTTGTCAATTGCTCTTCGGTCACTTCGGGCAAGAAGCGCGCCGGGTCGGTTTCTAAAACCTCCAGGAAGATGCCCTTCTCGGTGATCTTGCCAAGCGCCTGACGGTCGGCGCTGCAACTGACCGCCATCGCAACGGGGCAGCTTGCGCCGTGACGGGGTAGGCGAACGACGCGAACGTCGTGACAGAAGTATTTGCCACCGAACTGCGCGCCGATGCCAGTTTGCTGCGCAAGTTGGAGCACCTTTGCTTCTAATTCGATATCGCGAAATGCGTGCCCAGTTGCGCTGCCGCTTGTGGGAAGCGAGTCGAGGTATTTGGTGCTTGCGAGCTTTGCTGTTTCTACTGCAAACTCGGCCGAGGTTCCGCCGATGACAACGGCCAAGTGATACGGCGGGCATGCCGCGGTACCGAGTGTTTTCATTTTGTCAAATAGCCAAGGCAACAAAGTTTTTTCGTTGAGCAACGCCTTGGTTTCTTGAAATAGGTAACTCTTGTTTGCCGAGCCGCCGCCTTTGGCAATGAACAGAAACTTGTATTCGTTGCCCGACACAGCAGAGATTTTGATTTCTGCTGGCAAGTTGTTGTCGGTATT
>CAINLH010000131.1 GCA_903850275.1 uncultured Acidimicrobium sp. | reverse complement strand
CGAGCGCAAACGAGTGAAGCTTGCCGACATGGCCAAACAATTCAAATTGACCGAGGCCGAATTAATGGCCGACATCATGATGGCTGCAATGTGCGGCGTGCCTCCGTATTCGCCAGACGCGTTGATCGATGTGTTTGTAGACGAAGACGAAGTGGTTGCCGAAGTTCCTTCCGTATTTTCCCGACCGCTGCAACTAAACACGGCAGAAGTGTTTGCTCTTGTCACCATGGGTCGGGCCGCCATGAAGTTGGCCGGCGCCGACACATCGGGCCCTCTTGCAACCGCACTAGCCAAAGTTCGGCCGCTGTTGCCAGACGACTCGATGGTGGTGGTCGACATTGCCAACATCAAGTTTCTGCCCGAGTTGCGCCAAGCACTGAGCCCCGCCGAGCAAGTGACGATTACTTATTTCGCGCCGTCTACCGCCACGCGCACCGAGCGAACTATCACGCCTCGCGCGGTGTTTGAAGACGCGGGCAATTGGTATGTGTCGGCCGACGACAACTTGTCTGGCGAGCGCCGCGTGTTTCGTGTGGATCGCATTGAGGCGCTCACCCGCACCGGTGTGTTGGCACCAAAGTTTGGCGAGCCAGACGAAATGGACAGCGACGGCCCCGAATGGTTTGGCGACGCAGTGCAACATGTGACGTTGCGGGTTGCCCCGCGCGCTCGATGGGTTGTGGAGTCGTACCCCTACGTGTCGCGTGTGCAGGAAGCCGATGGCAGCAGCGTGGTGCAGATGGCGGTCAGTAGCGAGCACTGGCTGGGCAGGTTGCTCTTGCGGGCCGGAAGCGATGTGCAGGTTGTAGAGCCCGCCAACTTCGCCGACTTGGGCCAGCGCACGGCGCGCAGCGTGCTGCAGCGCTATGGCAAGTAAACAGCGCCAAGTAGTTATTTAGAGGCGAGTGCCTTCGTGAAGCTTTCGCGGTCGAAGTAGTCGCGCCACAACGCAATTTTGCCTTCGCTGACCACAAAAAGGCCTGCAATATCTAGCTCGATCCAGCGGCCATCCATCTCGAAGCGGTCGGTGCGTTCGTTCATGACCACGCCGTGTTCCATGTCGCCGCTGCTTACTTGGTGGTGAATGAGCCATTCGATCTTGGTTGCTTCGGCCATGAACTCGCTCAAAATTGCGATCATTGCATCTTTGCCAAACACCTTGGTGATGGGCACGTTGTCGTATTCGCAGTCGTCACTGACCATGTCCATTGCCGCAGTGAAGTGGCTTTGTTCGATGTTCTCGATGAACCGTGTGACGAATTCGCCCGGATCGGTAATGGTGTTGGTGCTTGCTGATGCCATATCTCTAGTTTGACAGGCGCGCCAGGCGCAATTGCGCTTATCGAGTGTGTGTGGCCAACCTAATTAAGCAGAGTGTGCAACGCGGGCGCGGATGCCAATCGGTGCAGCAACGGTGTAACCGGCCATGTGCCGCTGCTCTTCGTTTTCGCCGCCCCAAAAACCGTACTCGTGATTGTTTCGTGCGTACTCTTTGCAAATTGACTGCACGGTGCATGCGTCGCACAACGAACGCGCTTTTGCTTCGCGACGATCGCGTGCCTGAGGGCGTTCTGCTTTTGGTGCGAAGAACAATTTCATTTTGCCCTTGCAGTTTGCTTCGCGAGTCCAGTCGGATTCCTGAGTAATGGGCGTGAGCAAATCAACCGAATCGGAGACGCCAAAACGATGCTCGGCGGTGACCATTTTGATGGACGAGTTGAGCGACATTTTCGATGCCTTTCACTACTGGGTGTATTTAACACTAAGTCGCTGAAGGCTGAAATTGCAAGGAAATAACTTGTGGCGTGTGGCTCTTGGTTACAGCAGTTCGGCAGCCAGGCTGGCTACCTCGCTGCGCTCGCAGGCGGCCAGCGTGATGTGCCCAAAGCAGCGCTGGCCAGCAAAGGCATGGATCAGGACCGCGAGGGCGTTGTTCGACTCGCCCATGTACGGAGCGTCGATCTGGCTGGTGTCACCGGTGAAGACCACCTTGGTGCCTTCGCCGATGCGGGTGAGGATGGTCTTCAGCGTGGTGGGTTCCAAGTTCTGGGCTTCGTCCACCACAACAAACTGTTGCTGCAGCGATCGGCCGCGAAGGAACGTGACCGACTCCAGTGTCAGTTGGCCGCGGTCGGTGAGGTCGTCAATCAGGCTGCGCGCGTCGCGACTGGAGCGCTGATCGGTGAGTGCCACGATCGCATCATGAATTGCCGACATCCACGGGTCGAGCTTTTCGTCCAAGTTGCCCGGCAAGAAACCAACGTCGGCTCGGCCAACCGGCACGAGCGGTCGGTACACGGCCAGCCGTTCGTAGCGGCGTTGTTCCACCACTTGTTCAAGCCCGCATGCAATTGCCATCAGCGTCTTGCCTGTGCCCGCGCGGCCGTCGAGGGCGATGACGGTGATTTCTGGATCGAGCAATAGTTCGAGTGCAAAGCGCTGTTCTTTGCTTCGCGCACGCAAGCCCCATGCCTCGGGTGGTGCTTGCGAAAGCAGCTTCAGTTCGTTGTCGTTGCAGCGGGTGAGTGCCGACTGCGAACCAGAACGCAAGACTGCAAAGTTATTGTCGACCAACGCAGTTGTGCCGACAACCGAAACCATTTCGACGCCGCCACTTTTATACAGCGAGTCGATGTGTTCGACAGTGGTGTCGATAGATGTCCAGCCCATTGGCCGGCTTGCAACTGCGGCACCCACTGGCTGGTGCTCTTCCGCGATGAGGCCCATGTGGGCTGCTTTGATGCGCAGCGCCGCATCGTTAGAAATCATGCGTGTGGGCGATGTGCGCATTTGGCCAAGTGCTGCGCCAATAATGCGGTTGTCGGGAATCTCTGGGTCCAGCCCGTGCTCGATCAGTAGGTGGCGCTGAATGCCGTTCACTTCTATCTGCACCGTTCCGCCCTCGGGGGTGTCGTGCACTGCAACAGGCGTTGCAAGCGAACCGCCTGCTTTGCGTCGCAACTCTTCAATCGTTCGCAACGCCGTACGAGCCGAACGACCAACATCATCCATTCGTGTTTTCAATCCATCAAGCTCTTCAACAACAGTGAGCGGGATGACTACGTCGCAACCGACGTAGGTAAACAAGCAGGCTGGGTCGGCAACCAATACCGATGTATCGAGAACAACGCGAGTGGGGCGAAGTGTTGGTGTTGCGTCGACGTGAAGAGCGAGCGTTTCGCCAGCGATGTCTGTGTGCTGGTCAGATGATGAGTCGTGAGTACGCAACAGTGCTTAGTGTTGCCGAACGAAAAATTGCAGTGGTGGATACCGAGCAAGTTTTTTGTAAATTTCTGGTTTCGGGGGGCGAAAAAGGGCAATTTTGGGAAATATTTTAAAAATATTTTTTGGGTCTTTTTGGCCAGTTTTTGACCCTCTCAAACCCACTGTTTACGGGGGTGGCGAGGCGCAAATCCTTACCCGTATTGGAGTCGATTTTCGCCCTTGTGAAGCCCTTACTGGATAAGGAAATGGCCCAAAATGCCCAAATTGAGACCCCGTAAAACCCAATACCAGTATGGGTTTTAGCAAATTCATTGGGTTTTTGCTCGATTCTTGCCCAGCAAAAACACTCAAAACAACACAACATTTTTTCATCAAAAGTTTGCTCAAAATTCTTCTCTTTCCGAACAAAAAATCGATGGAGAAAATCGGTGACAACGGTCATCGCAGCAATTGCTAAACGGACGCAAAACGTTTTCAATGCTTGCAATTTGATTTCAGACCCATTCAGATAGTGAGCGAATCAGTTTCCGATTCCGAGAAAGTTAGGTAAGCAAATGACAAAAGCAGAGCTCATAGATGCAGTTGCTCAGAAGTCCGGAGTGTCGAAGGCAGATGCCGAACGCACTATCGCAAGCTTCTTTGAACTGGTCGTAGCCTCAGCGATTAAAGGTGAGAAAGTTGCATGGCCGGGCTTCGGTTCGTTCAGCACTTCAAACCGCAAAGCTCGTACTGGCCGTAACCCACAAACGGGTGCACCGGTTCAGGTACCAGCATCTACAGCAATGAAGTTCACTTCAAGCTCAACGCTAAAGAGTGAATTAAACCCAAACCGTAAGTAATACCTATCAAGGAGAAATATCATGGCAGCAAAAAAGCGCAAGAAGGCCGCTAAGAAGGCCCCAGCAAAGAAGCGTAAGGCAGCAAAGAAGACAGCTAAGAAGGCAACGAAGAAGGCAGCGAAGAAAGCTCCTGCCAAGAAGCGTCGCAAGAAGGCTGCAAAAAAGAAATAAGGCCTTAGCCGATAATAATTCGGTTCGGAACACTGTAAATCGGGGGGCTTCGGCCCCCCGATTTTTTTTATGTCCAATAATGTTTTAAGCGAAGTCTCCGTTGAGCCAGCTTGTGGGCAATTGTGCCAAGTCGTCTGGGGTGTCAATGTCGAGAGCAAGTTGTTCGTTGCGCACAATGCGCACGGGGAGGCCCAGCCGGGCTGCCTCCGCCTGATGGGCGGCAAAACTGCCTGGCCCGTAATGAAACGTAAACCCGCTGCGGGCGGGGATCACGAGCACGTTGGTGCCGTCTTCGTGGCGATCGGGAACGATGGTCACGGTTGTGGTGGCCAACTGGCTATCGACAACAGAAAGCAGTTGTTCGGCGAAGGGCAAGTCGCTGTGCGCAACTAAAACCCAGTCGCGTTTGAATTGTGCTGCGTCCACACCGCACGCAACCGCGGCATTGAGCCCAGGTGCAGTTTGGCGCACAACAAGAGCGCCGCGTTGCCGCGCCCACTGAGCAATGTCGTCGTTGTCGCACACCACAAACGTGTCGACACCAAGCGCCGCTTCCAGCAGCCCGCCTGCGGTGAACTCGGCGAGTGATGCCCGGTTCTCTTTAGACAGCACCGACTCCAACCTGGCCTTGGCATCGGTGAAGCCCTTAATAGGCAACACCACGGCGCCACCGTGCAATGAGGAAACGGGAGAAGCCACGGCCGTAGCCTACGGGCGATCAAATCTCGTAGCGTGAGACGCGTGGGGACAACGGTTTGTGTGGTTGGCGCGGGTTCGTGGGGTACAACCGTTGCTGCGCTGATTGCGCAGAACACCAGTACAACGTTGTGGGCGCGACGCCAAGCGCTTGCAGATGAAATAAACGATCGACACACCAACTCGGCTTACCTTGGCGATCATCTGTTGCCAAGTTCGTTGCATGCATCGCACGACATGGGCAAGTTGATTAGCGAGGCCGACATTGTTGCAATGGCGGTGCCGTCGCAAGGGTTTCGCGCAGTTGCAACCGAAGTGCAGCGACATGTTCGCGCCGGGGTGCCTGTTATCAGCCTGTCGAAAGGTTTGGAGAGCACATCGTTTTTGCGCATGAGCGAAGTGCTGCGCGAAGCGATTCCGGGAAGCCCGATTGCTGCGTTGAGCGGGCCGAACTTGGCACGAGAAATTTTGGTGGGGCAGCCCGCGGCAAGTGTTGTTGCGTGCGCCGACGAAGGTGTTGCACGAGAAATTGCAGACCTCATTGCGCGGCCAACGTTTCGTTTGTATACCAACACCGACATTGTTGGTTGCGAAATTGGTGGCGTT
>CAINLH010000130.1 GCA_903850275.1 uncultured Acidimicrobium sp. | reverse complement strand
GATTGGCGTGAACTTCGTCTGCACTTGGCCAAGTGAAACATTCGTCTGCAATCGAGGAGACCAAACCGCAGAAGTCACCGAACCAACGTGTTGCGATCCGACAAAAACAGGCCAAGGATCCCTATTTGGCGGGACCTTTTCTCCTTCGATCGCTAGACCAACAATTGCACGATCGATTCCTTGTTTGGCCCGTCTGCGAATGGCATCTAGTCCAATTGCCTCGATGTCTGCTTCAAGACTTACGTACTGTGCCATCCCACCCTCTAACGGTGTGTCATTTCTCGTGATATCCGTTCCATAAGTCATGAAGCCGCCTTCGATCCGCTCAATCAAGTTTGGACAACCTGGACGAATGTCAAACTTCTGCCCTGCGGCATCAAGCGCATCATAAAGCTGCTGACCAATCTCAGCATTGTCAACATAAATTTCGAAACCGCCCTGCGCGCTCCATCCACTCCTTGCAACAAGCAAGGGGTGACCTCGGAATGTCAATTGATCAAAGCGAAAGAACTTCGTTGCTCGTGCCGATTCACCGAAAACCTCAACGATGACGTCTTCCGCCTTTGGCCCTTGCACCGCGAGAGGCCAAATTTCAGGTTCAAAAACACGAACATCAAGATTCATTCCAATAGCGATTCCTTGCGCCCAGAGCAAAATATCTAAATCTGAAATCGAGAACCAGAATCGATCGTCGGCAACACGGATCGCGACCGGATCGTTGAGCAGAAAACCCTCTTCGTCGCACACCGGGGCTAGTGCACACTTCCCAACTTGCAGCTTTCGCAAATCACGAACGGTGAGTAGTTGCGCAAGCCTTGCCGCGTCGGGGCCAACGATTTCCACCTGCCGCTGACAAGACACATCCCAAATCTGCACCTTTTCACGAAGATGGAAATAGTCGTCCTCAACACCTTTGAATCGCGTGGGAAGCAACATGTGGTTGTAAACGGTGTAGGCCTCAACTCCGAATTTCTCGATTCGGCTGGAGAAGGGAGTCGATCGCGTGCGACGGGTAATCGCTAACGATGGAATGCTCATGGCCCGACCCACTTGATTTTGCAAATCTCTGCGCTGCGCCCCTCGAAGTTCCAAACTCTGCCAAACGCACGAACCCTCCCTTGCAATGCTTTGGCCACAATCACTTCAGGCCCCATCCAATACTCGGTATTGACAACGCTTACCTCTTCGGACTTGCGCAGACCGCCTATTGGCTCAACACTCCCCTGAATGAATTTGCCAACCGACAAAGTTCGTTTTCCGTCTTCCGAGACGAATGTGATTGGGGCACGCTCGGCGCCGAGATACTCACCAACCAACAACTTGAAAAGACCCGTCGTTCCTCTAGCCGAACCTCGAAATATCTGTTCGAGTTTTTCAAACTGAATGTCGGATGCACGATCGTCAATCCATAACGCAAGCGTCCAGTTTCCTCGCTCCATCTTGCCGGGGATGTCGAGAAGCATTCCAATATTGAGCCCCGACAAATCAACATCTCCGGAATTGCCTTTATCAATTCGAATACCTGCCCAGGCTTGGCAATAGCCCTCGGTCGGAGGATGTGTGCCGAGCGAAATGACGCACGGGCAAAAGACCGTGCAATTGCAATTGAGAATTAACTCACCTTCTATTAACCATGGTTCCATAGATTTTTGCCCTCTTTCTGCTTATAAGTGTTGATGAACTTCTATTGGCGCCGCACTAATGAAATCAAAAGCCAAAACCGAAATGCCAGCGGCTACCAATGCGATGCCTAGTGGACGGGTGATCTTCGTGCCGATTGTTGGGAATTTTTCCAATGCCATAACGAGCGCACACAGCGCCATGAACGCAGCGTTGACCATTCCACCGACAAACGCCAACAGCATTAACGCCCAGCAGCATCCGATGCATGTCGCACCATGTCTCAATCCCATCTTGAAACCGCCCCAAAGACCTTCGCGCCAATATCGAAGGAAAAAAGTCATCGGTGAAACGCACTCCGATTGACAACGCTGTTTCAACGAAGAAAATTGATAAGCGCCCGAAGCGAGCAGGATCAATCCACTCAACCAAGATTGCGTGGAATGACCGTCCATCCAACCCAATCCACCAAGCAGCATTTGCAATGATGCAGCCACCACCGAATACAGCACCCACATAACTAGGTAGGCGAGCAAGAAAACCCACCAAACCGCGAAAGAGGTTTTACGGACGACGTCAGCCAAAGATTGCAACACTGGGACTGCAGTCGTTGACATCATGACGATCGACATCGCCAGCCACATTGCAACCGTTGATGACCAACTAGACGCAACATGGGTGACAGACGATCGGCTTAGAAAAAACAGGGCAAACCATCCCGCACCGATAACGAAAAAGAACACTGGCCAATGCCAAGCAAGCCTTGATCGTCGTGCGACCCGCTCGTCTGTTTCCGTATCCATCTACTGAGCACTATAGTTATCAGAACCATGGAAAGCCCAACACAAGACGAAAGCAGTGATCGATTCGTCTTCGATGCCGAACACTTCGCAAACACTCTGGTTTCGATGCGCACCGAGCGCGGTTGGTCCACCCGTGAACTTGCAAAGAGAGCAAGTATTTCCCAACCCTATGTAGTTGCGCTTGAGCGATCTCGAATGCCCGGCAGCAAGATCGGCCCGTCTCCAACCGTGGACACGATCACGCAATTGGCGGCCGCTTTCCAAATCGACGCGACCGAACTCTTCCGACAATCAATCCGCACCGCGGGAAAACATGTTTTGCTCATCCACGACCAAAGCGAACATTCATCGCTCGAGCTTGCCCAAATCGGTTCAGGAAAAGACTTAGTGCAATGGATGTGTGCTGGATCTTGTGGCGAATCAACCCATTCACGAATGAGCCACATTCCGATCAGCCTCCATCGCGACGCTTCCAAGCACTACAAACCCGCAGCAATCAAGCAATCGCTCACTCGCGAATTGCAATTCAACCGTGCAGAGATAGCTGGCAACGATATCGGTTTGATTTTTGGTGAAACGTCGAGTGTCATGTCCAATGTTGACAATCCGATAGCGCTGATCGATTTTGAGCAAGAATGGCCAACAGTCGTCAACACTGCTGCTCGATTGGCAGGCGCGCATGCCTCCTGGAACATCTGTGTCTACTCCATTGATGATGTTCGCTCTTTGGAAGATTCAGACTCGGCGATGAAAACGCTGCTTCGGTCACATGATGATATTTGGTATGCACATGGCAAAAGCTTGATCAAGGGAACAAACGCAGCGAAGAAAATTCTTTCGTCTATTTAAGGGAGCAGCAAGATGAACACCGACAACATGGCATTTTTTGTAGGAAAGATTGACAATGAATGGACACGAACTGTCAAACAATTCCCAATTGACGATCTGGGAACAGGCGACGTACTCATTCGAGTCGAATTTTCGTGCATTAACTACAAGGATGGTCTTGCGTCTACAGAAAAGGGCCGCGTTGCTCGCATCGACCCGCTGATTTGTGGTGTAGACCTTGCAGGAGAAGTTGTGCAATCCTCGAATGCTGATTTTCCTGTTGGTTCTCATGTAATCGCCCATGGCAACGACATCGGTGTTTCTCATCACGGCGGCTACAGCCAATTTGCCCGCATCCCGGCCGATTGGTTGGTTGCCATGCCACAGAACATGACCAGCAAAACCGCAATGATGATTGGAACTGCCGGCTTTACTGCAGCCGAATCCGTTGATGCACTGGAACGTGCTGGGCTTCGGCCAGGTGATGGCCCCGTGCTTGTTACGGGCGCAACCGGCGGCGTTGGTTCGGTTGCTGTAGGCATGCTTGCGAAACGCGGGTATGAAGTAGTTGCATCCACCGGCAAAGCATCTTCTGGCGACTGGCTCAAGAGCATTGGCGCCTCCAGTGTGATTGATCGAGCAGAAACCTCAGCAGAATCGCCAAAGCCACTTGAAGGCGAGCGTTGGGCGGGCGCGGTCGATTGCGTTGGTGGCACAACCCTGGCTTACGTACTGCGAACACTTAAATACGGCGCTGCAGTTGCAGCCAGCGGCCTCACGGGTGGCAGCGGATTAAACACAACCGTGCTTCCATTCATTTTGCGAAACATAAGCCTGCTCGGCATCGACAGTGTGCAAACACCAATGCCACTTCGTCGATCTTTGTGGCAGCGAATCGATACAGATTTGCGACCACAGTGGCTCGACACTGAAGTTCCAGAAATCATTGGCTTGAACGACCTGCCGTTACAACTGGACAAAATACTTGCAGGACAGATGCAAGGCCGAGTGCTTGTAGACCCCAACCTGTAGTCAACTATTTGCGGGGAAGCACCACCGCGCCATGATTGTCTATTGAAAGAATTTTTGTTGCACCCGACGTTGGCAGCGCAGCAGCAATGACATTTGCTTCAGCCTTATCGCACATGACAGCAACCGTTGGGCCCGAACCCGACAGCCATGCACACCACGCGCTTGTACCGAGTGCAGCCTTCAGCGCTTCATGTGATGTTGGTGCGTTTGCAAGACGTATGTCTTGATGAATGCGCTCCGTGGTTGCAACACGCAAAACTGTTTTGTCGCCGGTTGCAAGTGCGCCAAGCAACAGTGCTGTATGACCGATGTTTACAACGGCATCGGCCAGCGAGATAGTTGAAGACAAGGTGGTTCTGGACTTCTCTGTGCTGGTTTGCGTTTCTGGTATCCATGCAATAATCGCGGGTTCAAGAGCACAAGGAAACTGCGCCACTTCACCGGATGCGCTGGCAGTAACGCCACCAACTAGCGAAGCCGCCACATTGTCAGGATGTCCTTCCAACTCGGTGCTCTGTTGCAACAACTTTCTACGCGCGGACCCTGTCAATTTTGCATCAGCGCCATTTTGTTGAATGTGTGCCAGAACGACACCAGCCACCCTTGCAGCACCGCTAAACCCAAGCCCTCTGCCCATCGGTATCTCGGACTGAGCCCAAACACCGCCTGTGCCCCCGCCTAGGCGAAAGGCAATTGTTGCTGGGTGATGTTCATCCAAAAGTTTCGCCCGCTCCGGAATGGGCGCACCATCGTCGAAACCCATGTCGAAATACAACGAGAGAGCCATCCCGAGAACGTCGAACCCCGGCCCCAAGTTGGCCGAACTTGCTGGCACGCGTACGAAAACTGAATCACTCATGGGCGACTATCGTGCCACACTCGAACTGACGGCAATCAGTTTGTCCAATGCATTGGATGCAGCGCCAGAGTCGATGCTGCCTGCGGCTCGATCGAGCCCTTCAGCCATATTCGGCGCAAGGCCAGCAACGACCAAGCCAGCTGCAGCATTAAGCAGCACGATGTCGCGCACCGCACCTTTTTCTCCCGCCAACGTCTTTCGAACAACTGCTGCGTTATGTGCCGGATCGCCACCGCGAACCGCAGTCACGTCGGCTGGCTGTAAGCCCAAATCTTTTGCATCGATTGAAAATTCGTTGATGAGTCCGTCACGAAGTTCAACAACATGACAAGGCCCGCTCAGCGACAACTCGTCGAGGCCGCCGTGGCCGTGCACAACCCATGCTCGCTGCACTCCTCGACTTTTTATTGCCGCAACCATGCTGTGCGCCGATGATGGGTTACCGACGCCTACGACCATGTACGAAACTTTTGCCGGATTGGCCATAGGCCCAAGCAAATTAAATGCAGTTGGTACTCCAAGTTCTTTGCGTGTTGGCCCCGCATGTCGGAATGCTGGATGAAAAGTTGGCGCAAAACAAAAGCCCATGCCTGCCTGAGTGACGCACGTTGCAACACCTGCACCATCCAGATCAATCGCGACGCCGAGAGCCTCAAGCACGTCGGCTGTTCCGCACTGCGAAGATGCCGCGCGGTTGCCGTGTTTACACACGGGGATTCCAGCACCCGCCACAACAAGCGAGGCCATTGTCGAGATGTTTACCGAATGTGATTTGTCGCCGCCGGTGCCAACGATGTCGATTGCTCGCGCAGCAATGTTGTCGGGAAGTTCGACTACCCCCGAAGCGCCGATAACGGCTGCGAGCATGCCTTGCAGTTCGTCTGCCGACTCCCCCTTGGCGCGAAGAGCAATGACGAATGCCGCAATCTGTGAAGGTTGCGCTTCTCCACGAAGGATTGCAGTCATGGCTACCTCTGCGTCGGCGGAAGAAAGATGCTCACCAGACACGAGCTGGGCAATGACGCTCGACCATCCTCCAACGAGTTCGATTGAACTCATTGCATGCTCCTCAAATGCGAAAGTGATTTACGCGCTCTGGCGACGTTGACGCAATATGCGACGACGCTCGCGAGCGGTTGCCCCGCCCCAAATGCCCTGGTGCTCGCGATTGTCAAGTGCATAGTTCAAACACGCTATG
>CAINLH010000129.1 GCA_903850275.1 uncultured Acidimicrobium sp. | reverse complement strand
CACTGCCGCACGACCGATGAAATCGTGGTCGAGCTTCATAGCCCGATCCATGCCGGCCTCGAGCGGTGTGTAGATGGGGCGGTACTCGCGGTACCAAGTGCCGAAGTTCTTTTCTAAGCGCATGGTGATGAGCGCGCGGAAACCGAACAAGCGCATGTCGAATTCTTTTCCGGCTTCCCAGATCAGGTCGAATAAGTAACGCTGGTATTCGGGTGCAATCCAGATTTCGTAACCGAGGTCGCCGGTGTAAGTCATTCGCGACAGCCACACTGGCGCATTGCCGATGTTGACCCGACGGAATGCCATGAAAGGGAAGTCCTTCGTGGCAAGCGATGTGTCGGTCAACTTTTGCAATACGTCGCGTGAACGTGGGCCGGCAACGGTGAGACCAACCATCGAGAGCGAAAGTGTCTCGAAGCGAATTGAGCTGTTCTCGGGAAGGTGCGCAAGGAACCAACGGGGGTGGTGTACTTCTGCGGCCTGCGAACCGAAGAGGAAAAACTCTTCCTCGCCAATTCGTGAGACAGAGAACTCGCCAACGATCTTTCCTTCTGGGTTGAGCATTGCGGTAAGCGATGTTCTGCCGATCTTTGGCAATGCGTTGGTGAAGAGGTGCTGCAACCATGCGGCAGAACCTTCGCCACTGACCTTGTACTTGGCAAAGTTTGAAGCTTCGGAAAAACCAACGCGCTCACGTACTGCGCGTGATTCTTCGCCCACGTTCTTGAATGCATTGGAGCGATAGAACGTGATCTCTTCAGTTGGCTCGAGGCCTTTGTCCTGGAACCAAAGTGGGTGCTCAAGACCGAAGCCCGCGCCCATAACAGCGTTGTGCGAGAGCAAGCGGTCGTAGATGGGTGTGGTGTGCAGTGGTCGTGCTGCTGCAAGCTCTTCGTTCGGGAAGGTGATGCGGAATCGACGCGAATAGTTTTCGCGCACCTTGGCGTTGGTGTATTCCAGTGTTGCGAAGTCGCCGTAGCGCGCAACGTCCATGCCCCAGATGTCTGCGCCTGGGTCGCCGTGCACCATCCAGTTGGCAAGTGAAAGGCCAACGCCTCCACCTTGCGACAAGCCGGCCATAACTGCACAAGCCGACCACATTCCGCGCATGCCCTTGATTGGCCCCACGAGCGGGTTGCCGTCTGGCGAGAATGTGAATGGGCCGTTGACGAACTTCTTAATTCCTGCACGTCCCACGGCGGGGAAGTGTGCAAAGCCGCGCTCGAGCTCTGGAGCAATGCGCTCCAAATCGTGTGGCAGCAACTGGAATACGAAATCCCACGGTGTTTCTTTAGGTGCCCACGGGCGATTGTTTTGTTCGTAGGTTCCAAGCAGGATGCTCTGTCCCTCTTGGCGAGCGTAGATTTCGCCCGCAAAGTCGATCATGTGTGGAAGCTCGCGACCGGTTTCTTTGTTGTACGCGATTACTTCTTCCATCGGCTCGGTCATCAAATAGTGGTGTTCCATTGCCAACACTGGCAATTCAATACCGCACATGCGGCCCACTTCACGCGCCCACAAGCCACCTGCGTTGACAACATGCTCTGCGTGAATGGTGTGGTCTTTGTCGGTAATGACGTCCCATGTTCCGTCTAGACGCTGGCTGAGGCCTGTCACCCACGTCTCGGTGTATACCTCGGCTCCACGGTTGCGAGCACAAATTGCGTAAGCGTGTGTTACGCCATACGGGTCTACCGAACCTTCGTCTTCGTCGTACAGCGCACCTACGAAATATTTCTCTTCAAGTAGGGGATTGAGTTCTTTTGCTTCTTTCATCGACAGCATTTCCATGTGCATGCCGAGGTAGCGACCACGGGCTTGCGCCATCTTCAACCAGTCGAGGCGCTCTGGTGTGTCGGCGAGTTGCAAGCCACCAGGCAAGTGAATGCCGCAATTCTGGCCAGACTCCTTCTCGATCTCTTTGTACAAATTGACGGTGTATTGCTGCAAGCGAGCAACGTTTGGGTCGCCATTGAGCGTGTGCATGCCACCGGCGGCGTGCCATGTGGAACCAGCAGTCAATTGCTTGCGCT
>CAINLH010000128.1 GCA_903850275.1 uncultured Acidimicrobium sp. | reverse complement strand
GGTTGCGACGCCACTGGTGATGATGCCTTGCGCGCGCAATGCATCCAGCTGCGCGCGAATGAACAACGTAAATTCGGCTTTGCCAGTGTTGGTGAGGTGCACGTCGTCGCTGAACCAGCGCGATTGTGTTGGTGCCGAACTTGCGGTGTTCCAGTCGAGCACGGTCACGTTGGGGTACACGTTGGCGGCGTTTGCCAAAACGGCATTCGACAGGCTGTAGTCGCGCGAAGTGCGGCGAGTAGAGAGGTTGATAAACACAATGCGTTGTACGCCTCGCGCGTTGAGTGCATTCACCACTTGGTCCACGTCTTGTTGCAACGTATTTGGGTCGTCGTTGTAGCCAAGTTGCACGATTGCAATATTCGGGTACTTGTCGGGTGCAAGCGCATTGATGACACCAAGCGCGTCGGGCTGGCCAACCGATGCCGCAACACAGCTTGGGCCAACCATGCATCGGTTTGAAAGCGCCTGATAATTCATGGTGGGGTATGCGGGTGTAATCACCGCAGCAAATGCGCTGGCAATACTTTCGCCAACCGAGTCGCCTATGAAGAGGAACGAACCAACTGGCGCTGCGTCGTATGGCGCGCCAGATACACCGGTGGTTTCAAACCATGGAGCCGGGATGTCGAACGTTGTCTTAAATGTCCAGCCGCTCACGTTCACGGTTGATGCAGTGCCATTGATTGCAACGCTGGTGGCGTATCCGTTCCAGTCGGCGCCTAGGCCGTCGTGCGTGGTGACAACCGAAGTGAGCGTGCCAATTTGCGGGTACTTGGCCACCAACTGCGCAGCAGAAATAACGCGTGTCCATACCAACAACGCATTCACGGGTTCGCTTGCCAAGTCGCCTGCGTCAACTTGCGCAGGGAATGTTCCGCCTGCTGTTCGGCCGCCGTTGCTGCTGGTGAATTCGGTTCGCGAAGGCGTGCCCTTCGGCGTCATCATCACCAAACTTGCGGTCTCGGCAATTGCCTGATCGGTGTATGGATGTTCGAGCGAAATAGGTGTGGAGTTCAGCGACTCGCGCAACATTGCGCCGCCGTACACCTGGCAGTCTTGCGAGTCGCACGTGCGCGCAAGGCCCGCGTAACGGTTTTCTGTTGCCGAATACGAGCGCGCCGCCACTGCTTGTGCGCGAAGTGCGTTCATGCCGGCGCCGCCCGCGGCAGCACCCCATTCGGCAGGCGATTCGCGCGGCACAACCCCGCGCAAATACGTTTCGATCGGCAGGGCATTGATGGTTCGGTTTTCGCCCTTGGTGTTATTCACCGCTCTGATTTCGCCGCGGTAATACCTAATCTTGTTTCGTCCATTGGCGCGCGGTTCGCACAAACCAATGGCAGTTGAAGCTGCAGAGGCCGGGTCGGCACCGGTGGTAGTGGTGAACGATGCAACAGTTGCCACGTCGGCAACAACAGTGAAACCTTCACTGCCTGGGTCGGTTGTGCTGGTTGGGCATTTGCGTTCCATCGAGCCCCACACGCGATACACGCGCTGTGAAATCTCGCGTGCAACAAGCGACACCCATGTGCGGCCTGGCGCTGGGTCTTGCACAAAAATTGCGTTGCCCGCGTCGGCAACAACCGCCGTCTGCGCGTTGTTCATGGCGCTCAGCCACACCGTCATTTCTTGGCCGGGGTTAGACAGTGGGGCAATGACGTTGCCGGTTGGGCCGCCGTAATAGAAGTCGAGAATCTGCTGCCAAGACCATCCGTAAGTGGTTGCCCACCCGTACGAACCGTATTGGCTCATGCCGCGGCCGTGGCCGTAACCACGACCGTTCACCACAATGGCGTTCGGCAACATTCCGTCGTCTGCGCGCACCACCGCACTTGGCACAAGCGCCGCCACCATGCT
>CAINLH010000127.1 GCA_903850275.1 uncultured Acidimicrobium sp. | reverse complement strand
TTCGCGATCGAACGACTCTTGGTCGTGATGGATTGCGCTCACCAAGTTGCCATTAAGGGAATATGTCCAGGCGTGGTATGGGCATGCAATTGCGCCGCCGTAGCCCGAACCGCTTTCGTCGCACAATTGCGAACCGCGGTGTTGGCACACGTTGTAGTAGGCGCGCAATTCACTTTCCTTGTTGCGCACAATAAGAATGCTCTCGTCGCCGATTTGTGCAACAAGTCGGTCGCCAATGTGCGACAACTGATAACTCTGCCCAACGTGGCACCAATTGGCCGCAAACACTTCGCGCATTTCTTTTTCATATACGGATGAAGCGGTGTACTCATCTCGGGTGAAGCTGGCGCGAAGGCCCTGAATGTTGCTGGTGGTCATTTCTGTTACTCCCAATTCATTGCTGTTGGAATGTCTTCGTAATCGATCGTCCAGAGACGCGCTGCTTTTGCATCGCCCGTGTAGCAGCGGTAGCCAAGTAGCTGTTGTTGCAGCGGTGTAAGCGTGCGTGCAAGTTCTTCGGGCAGGCCTACGCAACCCGCTTCCTCTGGCGTGAGCCAACCAACTACGTAAGAGAGGTGCATTCCTTCGCGCCATGTGTCGGTAGTGGTGTTGTTGCCACCACCGTGCAACACGGTGCCGGAATAGAGGAGGCCGCTACCTGCAGGCATAACAGCCTGTGTGATTTCGTGGTCAAGCGCCTTGCGCTCGAAGTTGTCCCATGCATGGCTTCCAGGCACAACGCGGGTTGCGCCGCCTTCTGCCGAAAAGTCGGAGAGTGCAAACATGCACGACACGGTTACTTGGCGTTCGCCAGGCCCAAGCACCAGTGGCCAGTTGTCGGCATCGCGGTGCAACCATTGGGCCTTTTCGCCAGGCCCGATAATCATCATCTGTCCGGTGTTCATCCAGTACGAGGCGCAGTGGGGGCGCAGTACGGCATCGGCTACGCCGAGCAGGATTGGGTGCACCAGCACGTTGTCGCGGAAGGCCTTCGACCGCATTGCCAACCTGGTGAAGCGCTTGGTGTTGGAACCCCAAAACTCTTGTACGCCAGTATCTGATGACTTGGTGCCGGGCCGCGTGTCGCGCATGGATTCGGCTAGTTCGTTTCGCAGTTGCGAACGCACATCGTCGGAAAGCATGTTGTGAACAATCACGGCGCCGTCTCGTTGGAAGGCTTCAAAGATCTGCGCGGCAGTATGCGTGTTCGCATCCATTGTGGTCAACATCGCGATATCAGCAGATGCCATACATCAATTTTACCATTCAATGTATTTGCTTCATTGCAGAAGGTTCATAGCCCGTAAGGATTCAATAAGAATGTTATTGGGGTAGGTTTTATCTATGGCTTCACAAAGTTTTCGGCTAGATGGCTTGCGCGCATTAGTTACTGGTGGCGGTTCGGGTATTGGCAAAGCAATTGCCGATGCAATGCGCGAAGCCGGCGCAACGGTTGTTGTCTGCGACGTAAACAATTCGACACAGCCCCACTACATCTGCGATGTTTCGAAGACGCAAGACGTTGAAGCAATGTTTAAAGGCATCGAGCACGACTTGGGTGGGCTCGACATCTTGGTGAATAACGTTGGAGTGCCTGGGCCAACTGCGCGCGTAGACCAGATGGACCCAGATGCTTACGACG
>CAINLH010000126.1 GCA_903850275.1 uncultured Acidimicrobium sp. | reverse complement strand
CCAAAAGCAAAAGGTGGAACGTTGATCGTTCATGGTTGGACAATGGCCGAAGTGTTAGCAAAACTCGGCAAACTCGATAAGCAATAGCGAGTTACGGTGCAGTTCGCCGACGTAGTTCGAAGCCGGCGCATGACTCGGGCATTCTCCGAGCAACCCGTTGATCAATCGGTCATTTCGTCATTGGTAGATCTCGCATCGAGGGCACCTTCCGCTGGCAAGACTCAAGGTTGGCACCTCGTTGTATTGCAAGGAAATGATGTTGCGAAATTTTGGGATGACACACTCCCAGCCAGTCGCCGAGAATCGTTTCGTTTCAAAAAACTCTTGGACGCTCCGATAATTGCGTTGCCTTTCGCCGATCCAGATGCCTATGTCGAGCGCTACTCCCTTCCGGACAAGAAACAAACCGGGCTTGGGTCTGGTGTGGACGCATGGCCTACGCCGTATTGGACTATCGATACATCATTTGCGGTAATGACGCTGTTGCATGCTGCTCACGATGTGGGGTTGGGCGCATTGTTTTTCGCGGTATTCAATGGCGAAAATGAGCTACGTTCCCGATTGGAAGTTCCCGAACACTTGCAGTTGCTTGGTGCAATAGCCATTGGTTGGCCGCTAGCCGAAGAGTCTGCAGCCGGTGCAAGTGCCCAACTTCCAAGAAAGAAACCAGACGAGATAATTCACCATTCCAAGTGGTGAATGGTTACTTGAGCGCTTCGCGCAGCGCTTCAACAAACTGAGCCGGATCGCTGCTTGGAGACATGCAGGCATACTTCTTGCAGACATAGGCCAAATCTGGTTTGCGGTTTGCAAAGAGGGGGGAATCGTACGTTTCGCCCCAAGCAATTACAGCGGTTGGAATCCAACGCTTATTGAATTCTCGGAGTAAGTCTGATCGAGACCCCGTAATCACCACTTCGGTGGTTCCGACGTATCGCAGGTGAACCGCATTAAGGAGATTGCTGAATGCGGTTGGTGCGCTTGTCGAGATGCGGGAAAGCAGACGCAAAATGTCGTCAGCGTGTTGGGCATATTTGTCCTCGCCAGAAAGCGCTGCAAGGCGGTACAGGGCATTTGCGGCTGTGGAGTTCGCCGACGGTGTGGCGTTGTCCATGATGTCTTTTTGACGAACGATAAGCGTTTCGCCAGTTATTGGGGTGGTAAATACGCCACCGTGTTCGCTGTCCCAATAATTCTCGAGCAAATTGTCGGCCGCTTCGCGGGCAAACAACATCCATCTTGCTTGTCCACTTGCTTCACTCAGTCGTGTGAACGCATCCACCAGGTGTGAAATGTCGGCTGCGAGCGCATGGTGGCGGGCTTTCGGTGATCCGCTGTCATGCCAACTTCTCTTCCACACACCGTTCTGGTCGCGCAGATTGTTGACGAGGAACTCGCCATTCAAAAGTGCTGCGTCAAGCCAGTCGGCTCGGTCTAGCAACGCAGCTGCTTCTGAAATTGTCGAGAGCATCATCGCATTCCATTCGGTCACTACTTTGTCGTCGAGACCTGGTCTGATACGGGTCTTTCGTGCGTCGAACAAAATTCTTCGCGATTTCTCTATTTCGACAGGTCGAGTGATGTCGCCTCGGTGATGGAGGCGGGCAGGAATGTTTGCGCCTTCAAAGTTTCCCTGTTCAGTAATTTCGTACCATTCGATTGCCTGCTCGGCAAAGTCGGAAGGGAGTACATCGTAGAATTGCTGTTTACTCCAGACATAGAAATGTCCTTCATGGCTGTGTCCGTCGTCGTCTAGCGAATCGGCATCTTCTGCACTAAAGAATCCACCCTCTGGGTGGCGCAGATCGCGAAGCACGTAGTCAATAATCTCTGTCGCCACATCGAGCCAGGTCTGTCGTCCAAAGACGATGCCCGCGTGGAGATAAATCTTTGCAAGTAATGCCTGGTCATACAGCATCTTTTCAAAGTGGGGAACCAGCCACTTCTCATCGACGCTGTAACGAGAGAATCCTCCGCCAATGTGGTCGTACATACCACCAGATGCCATCGCGTCAAGCGTGGTGGCAATGATTGTCTGAATTTCATCCGATTCGCTGTTGAGTACTTCACGAAGTAAGAGTTCAAGACTCATCGTGCTCGGAAACTTTGGCGCCGAACCAAACCCGCCCCAATGCGGGTCAAAACTCTTACGCAGTTGAGCAACTGCACCATGGAAAACCTCGATACCAGGGATGTTTGTGTCTTGCTCGATCTTTGTAGTTCGCTCAAGTGATTCCATTAGAGCAAGAACATTGCTCTCGATGTCATTGCGGCGGTCTCGCCATGCATCGTTGATGGCATTCATGAGTTGCAAAAACGTGGGTTTAGGAAAGTACGTTCCCCCATAGAAGGGTTTTCCTTCTGGTGTGAGAAATACAGTCATGGGCCAGCCGCCTCGGCCGGTCATTGCCTGTACAGCGTCCATGTATATGGAGTCCACGTCCGGCCGCTCTTCTCGGTCCACTTTGATGTTGACGAAAAGCGAGTTCATCAATGTTGCGGTCTCGACGTCCTCAAAGCATTCGTGCGCCATGACGTGGCACCAATGGCAAGCCGAATATCCCACAGATAGCAGGATGGGTACATTCCGACTCTTGGCCAGTTCGAATGCCTCTTCGCCCCACGCATACCAATCGACAGGATTGTCGCGGTGCTGGCGCAGGTACGGGCTTGTTTCATTTTCGAGACGATTAGTCATAGGCGTTTCCTTTGCGCGAAAGAAATGTTTAGTTGATTGGAAGCAACATCGTGAAGCCGAGCGCGGGGAATGGTGCTGCGGCCTTCACTGATATCTTCAGTTTGCAGCCAGTCGAGGCAGTCGATGCAACAACAACCTTTGGTTTGACTGTGCAGTTCTTGTCTAAGGACGCGATTGAGATTGTTCCCTTTGAGGCAGTCCCTATGAGTGCATTAAACGAAGTCCGTGAACCAGGTGCCACTGATGGGGCTTTTGCCCATACTCCCGATTCGACAACGGTTGTCGGAGAGAAAAATTGTCCAGTTGGCAGCAGAACCGAGAAACGAAGAAATTTGCGCAATTCACGAACTGTGGTCTGATAGTTCAGGGCGACAGCGTTCTTGATTTCGACGCAATCAGCTGGCTTTTCGGTGGCCGCAGCGCCTTGGCTAACGCATCGGTACCACTGCATCTTGACATTTGCTGCTGCGGTCATAGTGCTTCCAACCGCAACATCTCCGATGTGTCCGCTTGAAACAAATGTCGGTGTCACCGACGGCGGGAAGAGCCTGAATAGTTCGGCAAATGCGGCGGGCAGATTGACTAACCCAACTCCAAACGTTGTGTCTCGGCCGGCAGTTCCCAAATCTGTTGCTGTACGCAACAAAATATCTCGAACTTGCGCCGACGTGATTGTCGGTTGCGCAGAAAAGAGGAGTGCCGCAGCACCGCTGATGTAGGCGGCAGACATGCTGGTTCCGTTGAGCGCTTTGTATCCACCGAGTGCAGTGGAGAGAATGTTCACGCCAGGCGCTGCAATGTCGATGTAGTCGCCGCGCTGAGCGAAGACTCCCACGTTGTTGTTGATGTCGGTGGATGTGACTGCGAGTGTCAGATCGGATGCTGCGGGCCATTTTGGTGCCGCATCCGCAAAGCCGTTGCCCGATGCAGCAACCACAAGTACACCTTTATCTACTGCGTATTGCACCGCGCTTGTAAGCGAAGTGCTTTCGACCGAACCGCCGAGCGACAAATTGATAACGCGTACGCCGCTGTCAGCTGCGTAGCGGATGCCGCGCGCCACGTCACGCGAATCGCCTGATCCTTCGGAATCAAGCACGTGAATAGGTAGAAGTCGAACCTTCGGGGCAACCCCGGCAATGCCAATGCCATTGTCTGTAACTGCGCCGATGATTCCCGCTACGTGCGTGCCGTGGCCGTCTTTTAGGTCGACGTCGGCTGCACCATCACTTTCGATGAGTGAGAAAAAAGTACGACCGGGCTCCAAATTGTTTGTTAAGTCGGGGTGCGGCCCACTTCCGCTATCGACAACCGCGACTGTTACTCCAGCGCCCTGAGCAAATTGCCAAACTTGAGGAGCGCCAATTGCAGTGAGCCCCCATTGTTGTGCGGCGAATGGATCGGTTGGAGATGTGCTTGCAGCGGCAACTGCGGTGTTTACGCTTAATGCAGCAAGGCAGATTGCACTTGCGACAACTGCACGAGCAATGTTGCGTCTTGCAGCTAGGAAGGAAGGGCTCAACTAGACACCCATTGCGTGATAGCCGCCATCAACATGAACGACTTCGGCAGTAGTGGCGGGGAACCAATCCGAAAGCAGTGCAACACAGGCTTGAGCAACTGCCGTCGAGTCGTTGACGTCCCAACCAAGAGGGGACCGTTCATCCCACACATCTTCAAATGTTTTGAATCCGGGAATGGACTTAGCGGCCATGGTCTTTATCGGTCCTGCGGCAACAAGATTGCAGCGGATTTTCTTTCCGCCCAGTTCTTTCGCCAAATATCGGCTCGTGGATTCGAGTGCAGATTTTGCGACACCCATCCAGTTGTACGCGGGCCAGGCCACGGTGTTATCAAAATCAAGTCCTACAAAAGAACCACCTGCGGTCATCAATGGTGCGAAAGCATCTGCAAGAGTTTTCAGCGAGTAAGCAGAAATCTGCATGGCTACAGCAACATCGTTCCATGTGGCCGCCATGAAGTCGTCTCCTAAACAAACGGCTGGCGCGAAGCCAATCGAATGCAGTACGCCATCGACGCGCCCAAGGTGTTCTAGGGCTGCGGCTCGCGCCGACTCCACATGCGCTTCGACTGTCACATCAAACTCCACAACGGGTACTGGGGTGTCCAATTTGCGCGCAGTCCGCTCGGTAATTGACATACCTCGACCTGCCCCTGTGAGCAATATGTTGGCCCCTTCGCGCTGAGCCAATTGAGCAACCCCGAAGGCCAGCGAGGCGTCGGTGAGGACTCCGGTAACGACAATATTCTTCCCAGTCAAAATTCCCATGGGTATGACCGTAGTTCGCGGCACCCGTTTGTGTAAGGCTCGCAGTATGCGCATTGGGATTATTGGAGGTACGGGGCCCGCCGGAAGTGGCCTAGCGATACGTCTCGGGGTAGCAGGTCACGACGTGGTGATTGGCTCCCGATCAAAGGATCGCTCTGTAGAGAAGGTCGCCGAGCTTGTTGCATTGTGGCCTAAACATCAACTACGACTGACGGCCGGCGATAACGCCGACGCTGTTGATTGTGAAATCGTAGTAGTGGCTACGCCATGGGATTCGACCGCCACCATTGTTGGTGAGTTTGCCGAAGAGCTGCGCGACAAGGTCGTCATCACGATGGCCAACGCGCTGGTGAAAGTCGGCAAGGAGTTTCAACCACTCGTGCCCCCACGCGGAAGCATTGCAGCACATGTGCAAGCGGAAATTCCGCACAGCCGAGTAGTTGCAGCGATGCAACACTTACCAGCGAAAGAATTGGGAAACCTCGATCACAAAGTGGATAGCGACGTGTTGATTTGCAGCGACTTTCCAGAGGCCATCGAAGTCGTGAGCGACTTAGTGCAGCAAATTCCTGGTTGCCGTCCGTTGAACACTGGTCGTTTGTCGAACGCGCTTGCACTGGAAGCCTTCACGGCGGTTCTCTTGCAATTGAACGTTCGCTACAAAACCAGAGTTGCGCCTCGTCTTACCGGAATTCCGGATATCGATCCGCGCAATGGACGAAAGACAACAATCGCAGAATGATGCGTCTGTACGACACCGCACTGCAAAACGTTGTGCCCTTTGAGCCAGGCCCAACTGTCCTGATGTACACGTGTGGGATCACTCCCTATGACGCAACGCATTTGGGTCACGCATTTACATTTATTTCGTACGACGTGCTGCAACGAAGGTTGATTGATAAGGGACATCAAGTCAAGTGTGTGCGCAATGTAACCGACGTCGACGATCCGCTGTTTGCAAAGGCGCGCGAGCTTGGGGTTCACTATCTCGATTTGGCTGCGGGTGAAGAAGAACGTTTCGAGCGCGACATGGATGCACTTAATGCGTTGAAGGTGCACAGCACGCCGCGCGCCTCTTCAGCCATTCCAGATATCCGAGGGTTCATCGGCATGGTGATGGATCGAGGATTCGCCTATCAGGCAGGTGGTTCGGTCTATTTCGACGTCACAAAGTCGGCGAAGTTCGGAGACATTTCGCACTACGACAATGAAACCATGATTGCCCTTGCCCGTGAGCGTGGCGGCAACGTGGAGGATCCGAATAAGCGACACCCGCTCGACTTCGTCTTGTGGCACCCTTCGGCAGCGGACGAACCCAGCTGGGAAACCATGTGGGGCGCAGGGCGACCAGGCTGGCATATCGAATGTTCAGCACTTGCGCTGCGCGAGCTCGGTACAACGATCGATCTTCACGGCGGTGGCAGCGATCTCATTTTTCCTCACCACGAATGTGAGCGAGCGCAGTCTGAGGCTGCGACCGGCGCCCCGTTCGTCAAGCACTGGATGCATGTTGCGATGGTGTCAATGGACGGTCACAAGATGTCTAAGAGCAGGGGCAACCTGGTGTTCGTCGACAAGTTGCGAACCGAGCACGACCCGATGGCAATCCGGCTAGGCCTCATCGAACACCACTACAGGGTGGAGTGGGAGTGGGACGAAGGCTTGATGGGCAGGAACCAAGAACGCCTCAGCAAATGGCGCTCCACACGATCCGCCACAAAGGTGCCCAGTGGTCGTACTTTGTTGGATGATGTTCGTGCTGCGCTCGATGACGACCTCGACACTCCGGCGGCTGTGCGAATGATCGACGAAGCGGCTCAACGAGGTTTCGATGTTGGCGACGCGGCGTCACTGATGGGTGTATTGATGTAATGGTTGGCAAGCGACAGCCGCGCGATGTTTATCGCGGTGCGACGCACTTGCAGTCGCGCGCGAGGCGAGTGGTGCGTCCAGTGTCTCGTGCGCTGTGGAAATTTGAGTTGAACGGATTCGAACAAATTCCTGAGGATGGGCCAGCAATCTTGTGTGCCAATCACATAAGTTTTCTCGACTCCGCGTTCATCATGGTTCATGCTCCACGGAATATCTCTTTTGTTGGTAAAAGCGAGTACATGGATTCGTGGAAAACAAAGTTTTTGTTTCCCGCTCTAGGGATGATCCCGGTCGATCGAGAGGGTGGGGAGAAGGCAAATACTGCATTGGTAGCTGCCGAGGCCGTCCTGCGCCGTGGCGAATTGTTTGGCATATTTCCTGAAGGAACCAGAAGTCGCGACGGCATGTTGTACAAGGGCCACACAGGGGCAGCACGATTGGCGCTCAAACT
>CAINLH010000125.1 GCA_903850275.1 uncultured Acidimicrobium sp. | reverse complement strand
GCTTCTTCTGTTCGCGAGTCCGACGAAAGGTGATCGTTGCGGGAAATACCCATAGATGTCAGCGCATCGACTAAAGCCGAATCGATGACGCCCCAATCCGACTGGTCAACCGTTGTCGTCGCAAAGGGCAATGCGCGAAACACAGGCTCTACATCGTTCCAACCCCACCCGTCGCAACCATGCAGATTCTTCCAACGTTCGAAATCCTGCGCCATACCCACCATTGCCACCATTGCATTGACGGCCGAGCTGCCGCCCATGCCACGACCTCGTGGATACCAAACCGATTCCTGCAGCGCTGTACGTTGCACGTGCAAATTGCTAAAGGTCCTTTCTGTAACTTGTAAAGCCATAAGGAAATTTGGCGACTTGATGCCGTCTGGCTCTTGAAAGGATTGAGAATCAGGCCCGGCTTCCAACAGCAATACGGACTGCTGTTCATTTTCCGACAGTCGAGATGCAACAACTGCGCCGGCTGCTCCTGCACCGATCACCACAATTGGAAGATTCGGAGAAATCATGTTGGCCAACTAATCGATGTTTGTGGCGACCGGAAGACCATGAAGGTGCGAGTGGTCGTTGTAGCGCAATAGCGCCCAGTGCCCAGCTCGAATCTCTGCAATCTCGGTAAGCGAACAGTTTTTGGTGTGCACCTCAAATGCACCAGTTTGTGGAGTGCGCATGGTTCGGCGAAGAATCGCGTCCACCACTCCACCATGACAGGCAACTACCACGGTCTTGCCAAAGTGTTGAGAAACAACGGCATCCAACCCCGAGTACACCCGTTGATGAAACTGGGCGATGGTCTCGCCACCTGGGAAAAACTCGGCGTGGGGATCGCCGCCCCAATCTGGGGAGCCATGACGTCGAACAAATTCCGCAAAGGTAAGCCCATCGCATTCGGGGCCTGGGTCGTGCTCGCCGAATCGAGTGTCGATGTTGATGGCCAAGCTGGAAAGGGCGGGCGCAATAATCTCAGCGGTTTCCTTCGCTCGCGGATAGCCACTCGAATACAGCACATCGCACTGCAGTTCTTGTGTGTTTGCTAGACGATCGCGCAGCCGTTCGGCCTGCATTTTTCCTAAATCCGACAAACCACTGCACGTGCGTGGGCCGCCCAACACTCGCTGGACGGTGACATTCGATTCGCCGTGACGAATCAAGACGATCCGCGTTTTGGTCATACCAGCTTCTCGACAAAGCCTTCCAGCTGTCGCAAGTTGCGGCATTCATAAACGCCATCAGTGAAAGTGCCGTACTCGCCCACGATCGAATCTCCGGTGTTCCAGTAACTCTTCGGTTCGGGGTTTAACCAATAGACGTGTCGTCCACGTTTTTGCATTTCTTTGACTACCCACGATTGCGCTGCGTGATAATTATTCCGTGCGTCACCGAGCAACAAGATGGTGGTTTTTGCATTGATGTCCTTGCCGTACTTCTCCCAGAAAACTTCAAATGCATGCCCGTAGTCGCTGTGTCCATCCACCCACACCACATCGGCTTCGGTGTTTACTCGGTGAAT
>CAINLH010000124.1 GCA_903850275.1 uncultured Acidimicrobium sp. | reverse complement strand
TTCAGTCGGGGGTGTCGCTTGGGCTCGTGGTTGTTTACGATGAGACCCACGAAAGGGAGTACCTCATGTTGATTGTCGAGTTCACGATTGAGCCATTTATTGAGGGTTCCCCCGGCGCTCACGTAACGGCCGCAGTTGCGGCTGTAGAGGGGCATGGAATCGTGGTTGACTTTGGCCCATTCGGCTCGTCTTTCGTCGTCTCCGTCGAACAGATGCCTGCAGTAACGGCAGACCTCATGCGCGCTGCTTACGGCAACGGTGCAACGTATGTCAGCCTCGACGTTGGCCAACAAGATGATGCAGGTGCCAAGTAATGGCGTCGAAACACCCAGTTATTGCAACGGTTCAGCCGCTACTGAAAGCAACAGGCGGGCGCCTCATTGCGGTGCATGAAATCCAAAACGGCGACATTCCGCTTGTCTGGGAAGGCGAGACGGTTGCCGGTGTTCGTTTGCCTCCCTTGCATGGTGCGCTCGACCGGATCATCGAGGGAGTGGAGCGCGAACTTGGCGACAATCTTTCAGCATTGTCACGCAACAACAAGCAGGTTGCCATTCGCTTGCTGGATGAGCAAGGCGCATTTACCTTGCGACGCGCTGTAGAAGATGTGGCCGATGCAATGGGTGTATCCCGCATCACCATTTACAATTATCTCAACGCGCTTCACCGCTAGTCATGACTAATGCAAAACGGTTTGATGCAATTGCATTTGATGCCGACGACACGCTGTGGTTCAGTGAAGACTCGTTTCGCCACTACGAAAATCGGTTTGTAGAACTTGTTTCTCCATTTGTTGAAACCGGCGCAAACATCAAGGCCGCGCTAATTGCCACCGAGCGATTGAACATTTCGGCATACGGCTATGGCGTGAAATCGTTTGGCTTGTCCGCAATCGAGACGGCAATCACACTTTCCTCTGGCCGCATTCCTGCCGAGGTGTTACAAGAGATTTTGTCCGGCGTGCGAGCCCATATCACCGAGTCGGTGCGGCTTTTCGAGGGCGTCGCAGATGTGCTCACGCAAGTGGCTCAAACACATCGAATTGTCTTGATTACAAAAGGCGATTTGGCACATCAAACTCGCAAAGTAGAAACAAGCGGTTTGGCACACCTCTTTTCTCATGTCGAAATCGTTTTGGAAAAAGACCCTGCGGCGTATTCGAAGGTGCTTAACAGTTTGGATATTGATCCTCATAGGTTCTGCATGGTGGGAAATTCAATGAAGAGCGACATCCTTCCAGTGTTGGCAATTGGCGGTTTTGCCGTTCACGTGCCGTATGAAATTCTGTGGGAGCTCGACTCGGCAGAATCAGTACCCGAAGTCGGTGCGCGGTTTGTCGAACTAGCAACTTTGTCGGAACTTCCGCAATGGCTTGTTACACACGCACCCGTCTGATTTATAGTTTGCGCAAATGAACTTCGGTGATGCGATGATCTGCACCCTTGTGCATGACTAGCGAGGCTCGTGACCGAGTGGGGGCAATGTTTTCACTGAGGTTTTTACCGTTGATTTCGCGCCAGATAGAGCGTGCTACCTGATCGGCTTCTGTGTCGCTCAGTTGTGCAAAGTGTGTAAAAAAGCTTGCTGGGTTTTGGAAAATAGTTTTCCGAAGCGCGAAGAACCGATCGACAAACCAGTCCTCAATGTCGCTTTCTTTTGCATCGATGTATATCGAGAAGTCAAAGTAGTCGCTCACAAATTCGCTCGCTTGCGAGTCAACTTGTAATACGTTTAAACCTTCAAGAATCAAAATGTCTGGTTGTCGCACTATTTGTTGTGCATCAGGCATGATGTCGTACTCGACGTGGCTGTATACCGGTGCGGAAACCTCGGGTACTCCCGCCTTCAATTCACGGAGGAACTGCACCAATCGTTTGCTGTCATAGCTCTCAGGAAACCCTTTACGGTTAGAGATTCCGCGCCTATCAAGCTCGGCATTTGGGTAGAGAAACCCGTCTGTGGTGATCAGTTCGACGCGAGGGTGCTCGGGCCAGCGATGAAGCAATGCCTGCAAAATACGAGCAGAGGTGCTTTTGCCGACGGCAACGCTGCCAGCAATGCCGATTACGTACGGCATCTTCGGTGCAATCGTTCCCAAGAACGTGGCCGACACACGATGAAGGTGTTGTGTTGCGCTGACATACAAGTTAAGGAGGCGAGTGAGTGGAAGATAAATCGCTACGACTTCATCAAGATCGATGCGGTCGTTGATACCGCGCAACTCTTCGAGATCTTTCTCATGCAACGTAAGTGGGGTCTGTGCGCGAAGCTCGGCCCATTCGCTGCGATCAAATCGCAGATAGCGATCGATGTCTATCGCGTCAATCACGCCTGTGTACTTCCGTTGCGCTTCCAAGGTGCGTTTG
>CAINLH010000123.1 GCA_903850275.1 uncultured Acidimicrobium sp. | reverse complement strand
CGACTCTGGAATCACCGTCGAGCCGCTGTACAACGACCAATCGTTGGCCGGCTTCGATACCCAAAGCCAGCTGGGAGCGCCCGGCAAGGCGCCATACACCCGCGGCATTTATCCAACAATGCACCGCGATCGCCTCTGGACAATGCGCCAGTATGCGGGCTTCGGCAGCGCAGCCGACACCAACCAACGATTCAAGTTTTTGCTCGAAGCCGGCCAGACAGGCCTCAGTTGTGCGTTCGACTTGCCAACACAAATGGGTTACGACAGCGATCACCCTCGCGCTGCTGGCGAAGTAGGAAAAGTTGGCGTAGCAATCGACTCGCTGGACGACATGCGCACGTTGCTTGCCGACTTGCCACTGGACAAAGTCACCACATCCATGACCATCAACTCCACCGCAGCAATTTTGTTGTTGATGTACGAGTTGGTTGCAGAAGAGCGCGGCGTACCAAGCACCGCCATTAGCGGCACCATTCAAAACGATTTGCTCAAGGAATACATTGCGCGCGGCACCTATGTATATCCGCCAAAGCCTTCAATGCGTATCATCACCAACATCTTTGAGTACTGCGCGCAAAACGTTCCCAAGTGGAACACCATTTCCATTTCCGGTTATCACATTCGCGAAGCCGGCTCTACTGCGGTGCAGGAACTTGCCTTTACGTTGTCCAACGCCATTGCCTACGTGCAGGCAGCAATCGATGCGGGTCTGGATGTAGACGACATTGCGTCGCGTCTCAGTTTCTTTTGGAACGGACACAACAACTTCTTCGAAGAAGTTGCAAAGTTCCGTGCAAGCCGCCGCATGTGGCACGACATCATGACCAACCGATTTGGCGCGAAGAAGGAAGCAAGCAAACTGATGCGCTTCCACACGCAAACCGGTGGCTCCACACTGACCGCGCAACAACCCCTCAACAACGTGGTGCGTGTTGCCGTGCAAAGCATGGCGGCTGTCTTGGGTGGCACGCAGAGCCTGCACACCAACGGCTACGACGAGGCGCTCAGCTTGCCAACCGAAGAAGCCGCGCGCATTGCGCTTCGCACGCAGCAAATCATTGGCTACGAGAGCGGCATTACCGACACGCCCGACCCGCTTGCTGGCTCGTACTTCGTCGAGTCGCTGACGAACGAAGTAGAGCGCCTTGCATACGAATACATTGCGCGCATCGACGAGATGGGTGGCGCGGTGCAGGCAATCGAGGCGGGCTTCCAAATGGACGAAATCGAAGAGGCTGCCTACAGCTACACCAAGTCCATCGATGATCAGACGCGAGTGCTGGTTGGTGTCAACAAGTTCACCGTTGATAACGAGCCCGAGCCCAAAATCACGCCGCCAATACCTGGCTTGGAAAAGGGCCAGGTAGACCGCCTGTCTGCATACAAAGCAAACCGCGACATGGCCAAAGTTGGCGCAACACTCGAAGCCTTGCGCGAAGCCGCAAAGGGAACAGGCAACATCTTGCACCCGATGAAAGATGCGTTGCGTGCAAACGCCACACTTGGTGAAGTGAGCGACGCGCTGCGCGACGTTTTCGGCGTCTACCGCCCAGGCTGATTGCGGGTTTACAAGCTGTTTTGTTTGGCGACTTGCACCATGATGGCGTCAAAGTCGCACTTTGAAAACAAGTCGGTGTAACCAAAAAGCGAGCTGTACCCGTAACCAATTGCCTGTTCGCCCATGCTGACGAGCGTGATGATGGCTTGGTCTACTTTCGGAAATGATGCCTTCATTGCCGCATCAAGTTCCAGAACAACTTTTTTCATTTCGCTGTGTGTCTTTTTGTGATGTCGAGTGGCAATCAGGCATTCTTGTCGGAAGCGTAACCATGTTCGGCGGTCGGGGATTAGGCCGAAATCGAAACTGTCGGTCAGTCCGAAGTTTGGTTCTTTGGCCGAAGAAGCCGTACGTTTCGAATCGAGGTTCTGTCGTTGTGTCGTACGCATCAGTTCGCTTACGGCATCGTTCATTAACGCTTCTTTGTCGGGGTAGAAGTTGTAGATAGAGCCGCTGGTAACACCCGACTTGCGTGCAATTCGAGAGATAGTTGCGCCGGTGAAGCCCGTCTTGCTCATCACTTCGGCTGTTGCATCGATCAGTGCGTCACGCAGTGGGCTGCCAGTTGCCGACCTAATTGGTTTCGGCGCAACCGTCTTTCTTGGCTTTGATGTTGGCTTGGCTGCAAGGTACGCGTTATGGATGCCATCAACGATCAACCTCATGCCGGGGTTAGAGCCCGTTACATACGATCTCAAAATGGAGCCGATGGCAATGGATGCGCCAAGCGCGACACCTGCTCGTGTGATCGAAGTGCTTTTGGGGTTTAGGCCTGCATCGTGCAGCCACTTGCTCACTTCGGCAATAACCACTTCGCCGACTACTTCATTACGTTGAGCCATCACGACAAACTCGGCGCCAAGGCTCAACAATCGCGAAGGCTTTTCAATCTGTGTGATCAGTTCGGTGGAGGGTTGTGCGCTCGGAGAAATAATTGCATCAATCGTTTCGCGTACATGTGCGGCTAGCGCCGGTGCAACAACGCTCTCCCACAGTGCGATCAGCATCTCGTCGTTGTTTTCGTAGCGGCTGTAGACGGCGCCAGTAGTGAGCCCGGCACGCTTGGCAATCGAGCTTGTGGCAATGCCATCAAGGCCTCGATCGATTGCTTCTTGGGTAAGTGCCTTCATGACCGCGGCCGCATTGCGGGTGGAGCGCTCGGAGGTGGCTCGGCGAACGACTGGTGCGGGTTGTGTTGTCATAGGTCTTAAAAATGATTTCTATTGTTCATGGTACGGTGTGCAAATAAGAATTGAATAGACCCTACTGAATAGGAATCACGGGAAGTTTGGCATGAAAAACATTTACATTCGGCTCGTCACATCGCTCATGATTGCTTTTGG
>CAINLH010000122.1 GCA_903850275.1 uncultured Acidimicrobium sp. | reverse complement strand
TAACTTCCAACAGGGTTGTTCGGGTAGTGGTAATTGATGCGGCGGCCGATGCTTCGTGCCTGCCAGCAAACGAAAACATGGTGCGGTTGGAAAGGCCTTGCACCCACAGATGATCGGGTGTGCCGGCAAGATCGGTGAAAGTCCAGTTGACGCACAAACTGACGCCACCAACTTGCTCCGACATCACGCGCACGGCAAGAGTGTCGAACAGCTGATCGATCGTCATTGCGCGAATCATGCTGCGTGCACGCACGTTGAGAGTCTTTGGTGCGGGCGGTGGGCCCTTGCGCAACTCTTGTGCGCCCATGAGATACGCATTGCGAAAAGTTGACGACTCGGATTGGTAACCGAGCTGCTCGAGACAGTCGGCTTGCAGATCGCGGGCTGCTTGGTTTGTTGGGTCGGCAAACACCAGGTGATTGACAACTTCGGCCACCCAGCGATAGTCGCCCTCGTCGAATGATTTCTGCGCGGATTTGAGGAGTGCATCGGCCCCGCCCGCAAGCTGCACATATCGCTTGCCCACTTCTGTTGGAGGAAGCTTGTTGAGGTTGGCCGGGTTTCCGTCGTACCAGCTGAGATAGCGCTGATAAACGGCCTTGACGTTGTGCACCAAGTCGCCATAGAAACCGCGTGTGTGCTCGTGCGCCAGAAACTCGTCGGGCAGCACCAAAGTCTGTGCTATTTCGAGCGATGTCATGCCATGGTTTGCCATTCGCATTGTTTGATCGTGCATCCATCGGTACAAGTCGCGCTGCAAGGTGAGGAACTGGCGAACATCTTCTGTGCCCCACACCGGCCAGTTGTGCGACATGAACATGACCGTTGTCTTGTCGGCGAACATCTCCATGTTTTCATTGATGTACTTCGACCAATTCAGTGCATTGCGCACGAGCGCGCCGCGAATAGGTACCAAGTTGTGCATGGTTTGCGAGCAGTTTTCCGCCATGCACAGCCAACCGAAATCGGGAAAGAAGAAGTTCATTTCTGCCGGTGCTTCGGTTTCTGGCGTGAGTTGGAAAATGATGCGAATTCCGTCGACAACAAGTTCCTCACCTGTGAAGGTGATGTCTTCGGTTGGTGCAAGCAATGTGGGTGGGCTTGTTGGGGTAGACGTACCCAGGCCGCAATCCACATGACCTTGCGGGCCACGCGGCAAGAAGGCTCCAAATTGATAGGTGGCGCGCCTTCCCATCGCAGGGCCAGCAATGATGTTTTCACCAACGGTCTCTTGAAGGAAATGCACCGGAGCAATAATCCTGCACTTGCCAGCATCCACTTCTTCTTTAGACGTGATGCCAAGAACTCCGCCGAAATGATCGACGTGTGAATGCGTGTAGATCACTGCGGTGATTGGACGATGCCCCAGGTGCTTCGTAACCAATTCGTACGATGCGCGCGCGGTGTCTTGGCTGGTGAGTGGATCGATCACAATCCAGCCTTGCGCGCCCTTGATAAACGTGATGTTGGAAATGTCGTAGCCGCGAACCTGCCACACGCCCTCTGCAACCTCGAACAAGCCGTGATGTGCATTCAATGTTGCATGGCGCCACAAATGTGGGTTTACGGTGTCGGGGCAATCGCGACCATCTCGAAGAAACTCGAACGCATCGCTGTCGAATACGAAACGGCCTTCGGCGTCATTGATCATGCCGCTCTCGCGCTTTGCAATAAACCCACGTTGCACGCGCTCTAGATCAATGGGGTTGAACTCCCTATTGTTTTGAGCAGCATTTTTCTTCGCAGTTATCGGGCTTGCAGATTTAGCGGACACTTGTCTCCCCTAGTTGAACCGATTCAATTATCCCATCAAGAAGCTGCAGTGCGCGCGGTGAATGTTTTTCATCGGCAAGCAATTCGTTGTGCAGCGACTGCCATTCGTCCTGTGAAACTTTCATTGCTGCTGCAAGACGCTCCACAATGCTGGGGTCGAATTCGATGTGGGGCTGTATGCCCCAAGCGTTACCGACACGAAACACCATGTCGGCGTGTGGCAGTGAAGCAAGCACCTCGGCGTTTGCGGGTGCCGTAATCGCGTCTTCATGCCAAAGTGCCCACTTGCCGTCCAACAGGGGCACGGCAGAAGAATGTTCAAGTTCGACATAACCCCTGAACGTGTTTTGCATTCGG
>CAINLH010000121.1 GCA_903850275.1 uncultured Acidimicrobium sp. | reverse complement strand
GGAATTACAGCATTTGCTTTGGGTTTAGCTGCTGGATCCCAGTCGCCGCTGTTCACTTTGTCTGGAGTTGGGTCTGGTTGATTTGATGGCTCGATAACCACGGTCATCGTGGTGCTTTCTGTTTCACCATCTACAGATGCATACCCAGTGATTGTGTACGTACCGGGCTGAACATAAATGTGTGAAGAAGGGAACGAGTTAAGTGAGCGAAGGTCGCTAGAGCTGCCGTAACCAGTGCCATCGCCATAGTCAACAAAGAAGACCGGCATCGCTGCATACTTGCCGAGTGCTGCCTTCAGTGGACCGAGATTGAATGTTGTTGCGCTTTTTGCAGCACCAGGGGTAACAGAGATTCCTGGAAGCGACGAAACGTCGAGACCTTCTGGCTCATTTACACCCTTGCCCGGAGCCAAGCCACATTCCACTGGCAGTGCCTTGCCAACTTTTGGCGTGCAGTCGATGCTGCCCTCAGGCACTGGAGGGCAAGGATTGCCGTCGGGACAGATCTGGGCGCTGATCTTTGAGCCGCTATGAGTGGTTCCGGCCGCAAGTGAGACACTTGGAGTGGAGACAATGAACGAGAGCGACATTGCGCTCATGGCGAGAATCTGCATTGTGTGCTTGCGGCTAAATAACATGACACTCCTTGGTGCGGTGAGTAACCCGAGGCTACTTGAACAATCAAATTATTATTGATCTAGTTTTCAAACTCGCTGAGGTTCTTTACTGTGCGACCGGGAGGAGTGTTGTGGTGCACTACCCCGCCAGGGAAGAAGGCCCGAGTGCTGCTTCGTTCGTTAAGTTGCGAAAATGTCTGAGCAAGCGCGTCTACTGTCCATGCATTGTGCGTCGTCCAATCTTGCTCAACACCGAATGGTTGATAGATCGCTACGTCGGGGCCTTCGATTGCAAAAATACGAGCAGTGAAGCGACAAAGATCGCTGGAAAGATATACGACAAGTGGTGCTACATGCTCTGGGGCATGACGATCGAACCCTTGTGCTTCGGGCATGAGTGCCAACACATCGGGCGAATCTGCAACCATGCGCGTTCTGGCACACGGCGCGACCGCATTGACACGCACACCAAGCCGGGCAAGTTCTTGTGCATGACTTACCGTGAGTGCAGCAATCGCCGACTTCGCTGCACCATATACGCCGCCACCTGAGGTTGGATGCAAGCCAACGGCTGAAGTGGTGTTGACAATTGCTCGCCCTTGTTGTGGGCCAACCTTGCTCCAATGAACAGCTGCAAAGTGGCTAACAGCAAGCGTGCCTTTGAGATGCACATCTAGTTGGCAGTCGACGTCTTGTTCAGTGAGGTTGACGAGCGATGAAGGCCGATTGTTGCCAGCGTTGTTAATGACGATGTCGAGACGGCCGAAACTGGAGATGGCATTGTCGATGATGGACTCTGCTTCCGCCCAGTCGGCCACACTTGCGACATTTGCGACGGCCTTACCGCCGCGGGAAATGATTTCGTTGACAACTTCTTTAGCTGGATTTGATTGGCTGTGCTCGCCTTTAACCGTTGCACCGAAATCGTTCACCACTATTGACGCGCCTTGTTCGGCAAGGGCTAGGGCATATTCGCGACCTAGCCCGCTGCCCGCGCCCGTAATAACTGCGACTTTGCCCGCAAATAACTTCATTGCTCACTCACCGTAGTTCACATGCCTGTGGGTACTATTCGTGCATGGCATCGGGATGGCGTAAATCTGACGAGAAACAGCATGTGGTCATTATCGGTGCTGGCTTCGGCGGGCTTGCCTGCATTCGCAAATTGCGCAAGTCGCCCTCGTACCGCATCACGTTGATTGACAGAAACCCGTACCACTTGTTTGCTCCCCTGCTGTACCAAGTGGCCACGGCGGGCCTTCCAGAAGACGACATTGCATTCCCTGTTTGAACCGCGTTTCGCGAAATTGAATTCATACGTGGCGAGGTTTTGTCCGTGAATAAAGAG
>CAINLH010000120.1 GCA_903850275.1 uncultured Acidimicrobium sp. | reverse complement strand
TGGATGTGGGCGGCTATTAACGAAACCGATTGCCTCATCGATAGATCCAACTTCAAGAACCGGAAGAATTGGACCGAAGATCTCTTCTTGCATGACGGCCGAGTTTTGATCTACATCAACTAAGACGGTTGGCGCGATGTAGCGCTCTGCCTGCTCCGATTGACCACCAATGGCAACCTTGCCAGAGGAAATGAGCGATGTAAGCCTCGAGAAATGCTTCGGTGAAATGACACGCGAATAATCCTTGCTTGCGTGGGGATCTTCACCGTAAAACTCGGTGATGGATGTGCGAATTGCATCGACAAGTTCATTAGCAATCGACTTGTGCGCAAGAACATAGTCTGGCGCAACACACGTCTGGCCAGCGTTGACATACTTGGCCCACGCAATGCGTCGTGCAGCGACAGCAATGTTTGCAGACGCGTCGACGATGGTTGGGCTCTTTCCACCAAGTTCGAGCGTCACAGGTGTGAGATTTTCTGCAGCAGCGCGCATAACCACACGACCAACTGCGCCATTGCCTGTGTAAAAGATGTGATCAAACTTTTGTTTAAGTAACTCTGTTGTCTCTTGCACCCCACCCTCAACGATGGCGACGGCCTTGTCGGTGAAATACTGCGGCACAATCTTTGCAAGCACACGCGATGTCTCGGAAGACACTTCCGATGGTTTCATCACCACCGCGTTTCCTGCGGCAATGGCACCCGCTGCGGGAATGAGCAACAACTGAACGGGGTAATTCCAAGGAGCGATTACGCACACGACACCAAGCGGTTGGGGAACACGCATCGACGAGCCAGGTTTTGTGACCATTGGGGTAGGCACTTTTCTAGGTGCCGTCCACTTCTTGAGGTTTCTCAGCATCAGTTTCACTTCGGTAATGGTGAAACCAATGTCGTAGAGCCAGGCCTCTTCTACCCCACGCCCAAGATCGACTTTAAGAGCAGCCGACAGCTCATCTTGATGCTTCTCGAGCATCGTGATCATTGTCTCGAGTTGGGCTTTGCGCCACGCCAAAGGCCGAGTGATTCCCGAGTCAAACGCTTGTCGGGACTGCTGAACAATCGATGAAATCATGCAAATGACACTAACTGGAGCGGACGACGAGATTCGAACTCGCGACCCTCACCTTGGCAAGGTGATGCTCTACCACTGAGCCACGTCCGCAGGTATTACGGGTTTGAGTTTAGCAGGGGGTCTGCGGTGCTCAACACGTCGCGCTGAACTCTTTCACTGGTGCCAAACCGCACTACTGCTGCAAGTGATGCGAGCACGAGGACCGAACCAAATGCTTGCCACGTGCGAATGGTTTGCCCGAAAAAGACCCAAGCGAAAAACATGGAAAGCACAGGGGCCAAAAGGCAGATCAATGAAGAGGTGCCGGCAGCAACGTAACGCTGGGCCCACACCATGGTGGTGTGGCCAACGGTTCCAGACAGCAACGTCATTGCCAAGATGAGCCAAGCATCGTGCATTGAAATCGAAGTGAGGTCGTCGCTAGTTATTGCCCCCCACGTGCCAGCAATTATTGCCTGAACGATGGATACTCCGAACATGAATGACCACGTATTGATGCCGCCAACGCGGGCCTTTTTTGACGCGACGAAATAGCCCGTCCAAAAAACAGCGTTTGCAAGCGCGAATACGTCACCGCGCAAGGTTGCTATTCCTCCGCTGCCGGCGCCAAGGGCCACCATTGCAACACCACAGAAACTGGTTACTGCAAACACCACCTGCAAAACACTGATCTTTTCTTTGAGAAAAAACGGAGCAACAAAAAGTGTGATTGCAGATGCGACACTGCCGATGATGGTTGCGTTAGCAATTGAAGTTGTACGGAATGAAACGAAGCCAAAAATCGTTGAGACGCCAAAGAACATTCCGGGGATGACGCTCACCTTGAGCGTTTCGAAATTGAGTGGCGCTTTACGAAACAGCACGATTGCAAGCAAGATGAACGGCCACAGCAGGACTCGATAGAAAATCGTGGCGTTGATGGACATGTCAACCGCCAACGTGAGGCTTGGCCCGATGCCCCAAACAAGGTTTGCAACAAGCACTGCACCGATCGGGAAAATTTGGGCGCGCTCGCCTATTGCGCGACTCGCGGATGAAACTCTGTTCACGCTTTGGTGTTGGGCGGACGCAAGTCAACGCGCAACACCAAGAAACCATCCTCAATTGCTGCGCTTGCATCGCCGATCATTGCAAAATCTTGGAAATCGGTTTGTGCTTGGCTGAGAAACATTTGTCGTTCTTCACCAGCAACTGGTGGAAGCGGCCGACGCTTAACAGCCGAGGCCCGTTCCTTAAATCGTGCAATCATTTCTGTTGGATCAAATTGACCAGCCATAGGACAAAACTAGACGACTAGCCGCGAAGAAGCGGGTCTATCGACGCGTGCTGCCGAGCATCATGCCCTGCCGGTTCCTGTTCGACTCGCGGTTCGGTTGCTTCGATTCGGCGCGAGGGCTTCGGACGGGTTTGGACTTTTGTCAGATGCTTACGCGCCTGAACGTGCTGCAACTGCCGCCATGGTGAGAGGAACGCGTCCTTTTCCTCATCTGGTAGTTGCATGTATTCGCGCTCACTCATCAATTCCAAGGCTGCCAACGCAGGAGACTCGGGACGAGCCGTTGTCCAGAACCACCAGGTGAGATAGGCCAGTCCAAGACCTGCGCCGATAAACAACAACGCCAGCAGCGACACCCGAACGAATAGTGCCAGAACGCCTACAGAAAACAGAACCACGTGGAACAAGATACCGCACCAGCCCATACTGAAGTTGTGTCATCGAGCCTGCTCAATATCGTGTCCTCGTTGCTCTTTATCGGAATGCTGATTGTTTTGATGAGGCTGACTCGGCGAGGCAGCGGTTATTGGGAATCGAAAGACGGCAAACGTTGCATCTGCCGAATGCAACTGATGGATGACGAGGGAAACTGGAAGCGAGTGAGAATCGTTGCCGATTTCGGTGCAAACGCCGTGATTGTTACTGCTCGAGGTCGAAATTCGACTGCTTATCTTGGAGCATGGCGCGTAATTGGATACGCCCACCAAACCCGTAGGGCCGATGTAGATGACACCGAAAAGGTATTTGCACTCGCCCATTCGTCAAACGAAGACAATCTTGCAATGCTGCGGCTGCCAACTGGTTCAAAATGTGCGGCCGTGCTGGCCGACAGGATTACTCGTTAAACGATTCTTCCAAGAAGGAACGAATTGGTGCGCCAACCTGATCGAGGTTGATGAGAAATGCATCGTGGCCATGCGGAGAATCAATCTCGACGTAAGTTGATTCTGTCCCTTGCTGGGTAAGCATCTGGTGAATCTGCTTTTGCTGATACGAGGGATACAAGATGTCGCTTGAAATGCCGATGATCAACGTCTTCGCTGCAATTCGCTTAATCGCAGATTCCAGTGTTCCGCGACCGCGTGCAATGTCGTGCAGATCCATTGCCTTACCGATGATGAGATAGCTGTTTGCATCAAATCGACGAATCAGCCGGTCGCCGTGATGATCCAGGTAGCCCTCCACTTCGAAACGATCCCACAAACCCAAGCCGTTGTAGTCGGCGTCGGTGTCTGCTAGTTCGCGACCAAAGCGTTCGGTGAAAACGTTGTCGCTTCGAAACGTAACTTGCGCAATCGAGCGCGCAATCGACAAGCCCTGCCACGGACCGTCGCCAATTTCTGCTTCGTAGTATTCGCCACCGCGCCATTTTGGATCGAGCGCGATAGCACGCCGCCCGATTGCACCCCACGCAATTTGTTGAGCGGTTGATTGCGCGCATGTAGCAACAGGAATAATCGTCTTAACGCGATCTGGAAACGTGACCGCCCACTCCAGAACTTGCATTCCGCCCATTGATCCGCCGACAATGCTGTGCCAGCGCGCAATGCCAAGCATGTCGCTGAGGCGCACCTGTGCCCGAACCATGTCGCGCACGGTGATAACAGGAAAACGCGAACCATATGGTTTGCCATCCTCCGGGTGCGGCGATGCGGGGCCAGTCGAACCTTGACAACCTCCGATGACGTTGCTGCAGACCACGAACCATTTGTTGGTGTCGATTGCTAGACCTGGGCCAATGATCCCCTCCCACCAGCCTGGGGTTGGATGCCCGTCACGTGCAGGGCCCGCAACATGACTGTCGCCAGTCCATGCGTGACACAACAAGATTGCATTTGTCGCGTCGGAGTTCAGCGAACCCCACGTTTCGTATGCGATGGTGACGTCATGCAAATGCTTTCCGCCATCAAGAGCAAACGGACGATCTGAAGGAAAGTTTGCAAACTGCCGATTACCAACGGGCTGACCAACAGACCATGCTCCTGTTGCTGGGTAATCGTGTCTAGCCATTGGCATATTCCATTTCGTTTGCCCAACTGGCTCGGCCGTTGCTTTACCAAAAAGGTAAAGCCACATCCCCACCCGAAGGTGAGTGGCACCGTGGGCTCGCCCCGGTTGCCGGACCAATTGGTCTCTCCTGATGCAACTGTTACGCACCACCGCCTTGGCCGAGCAGGCCGAGACGATGTTGCCCAAATAACGATACAGCCCGATATGGTGAAACCACCACAGCGGGCGGAGTTGGCGCTGTGAGGACCGTGGCGCTTGGCGTCGGGGGGTTGTTTATGCACAATTTGCTTGCTTCAACCGTGGAGCCGCGTTCGATTCACCCAAAAGGTTTTGGCAGTTTCGCCCTCGATTGGATCCCTAAAGGATCGCACATCGCCACATTCGGCGGCCCAATATTGGTGGCCGAACAATTCTCCCTGCAAACGGCAGATGTGCGAAGCCGCTCGATTCAGATTGAGCGAGGTTCATTTGTCACGGGCCCACCACATCGCGAGCCCGGAGACTCCATCAATCACTCGTGTGAACCAAATTGTGGAATGCGAAACGCCACGCAGATTGTGACGATGCGAGACGTGCTTAAAGGCGAAGAACTGACTTACGACTACGCCATGAGTGACACTTCCGATTACGACGAATTTAGGTGCGGATGCGGAACCCAATCTTGTCGTGACACAGTTACTGGCGCCGACTGGAAGTTGCCCGACATTCAAGCCCGCTATCAGGGTTACTTCTCGCCATATATCGCTCGAAAAATTGTTGCAGAGATGCAAAAACGAATTCTCACGAAAAGTGATGTAGAAAAACTAGTTTTACAATACGACAGCAACCCTCGATACGCATTACAAAGTGCGCTACGAAAAGCGACTGGATACACGTGGGAATCGTTTCACGACCTTGTCTTCAGAGTCGAGCATGTAACGGCAATGCGGTTGGTTCAGCTTCAGCGTGGTGACACAGATGCCTTTGATTGGCTACTTACCCTGTTGAACGAACAGCGCACCGTCGAGAGTTAGCAATCTTCCTGTAGACCATCGCACCGATCTGGGTGATGACGGGCAACGGAATGAGGTAGCCCACGAAACGCCACCATTCGCCCGAATCTCTGGCCAATTGCGCAACAGCCAAATGACCAGACCTATTGGTTTTCCCATCGGCACTCACCCACTGCACAGCTTCTGAACACTGGGCTTCGGTGAGGCCTAACGCATGGACATCGGTTTGCTGCCAAGCAACTACATGAGGCGTGTTGCGCATGTGTTTTTGCATCCACCGCACACACGCCATGCAAAATACGCATTCCCCGTCAAAGACCAACGTTGCCAGCGCGGGATTGGAATGCATAGACGCAGGCTAGTTGGGTTGGCTTGTAGGTTGTATTGCGCATGTACAAGTTTCTTCTTAAACCGAAATGGCTTGCATTTCACGCGTTACTTGTAGTGCTGGTTGCCACTATGTGCTCCCTCGCAAATTGGCAATTAAACCGACATGTGGAGAGAAAAGCTTTCAACGAGACGTTGACCCTACGATTCAGCGAACCACCACAGCCCCTGGCCGAAATATTGCAGCGATTCCCAGATCGCGAAGACGCACAATGGCGACTTGCAACCGTTTCTGGAACCTACCTTGAGCAATCGACTGTCAATGTTGTCAACGTCTCCCAAGACGGACGTGCCGGTTACGACCCAGTGACACCTCTCGAAATTGATGGCGGCAAGATTGTGCTGATTAACCGTGGGTTCGTACCCCTAGATGCGCCACAGCCCCTTCCTCCAACGGGTGTTGTAGAGATAACGGGTCGCATTCGCTTAAGTGCGGAGCGTCGCACTGGTGCAGTGTCCGATTCGCCAACTGGTGTGCTGACAGACATTCAACGCGTTGATATTGATCGTCTTGCACAACAACTTCCAGCACCAGTCGTGGACGTCTATCTCGAAGCAACCCAGTCGACACCAGCAGACAACGAGATGCTGTCGATTATTGCTCCCCCTGTTTTTGGAAACGGGCCACACCTTGGATACGTGGGCCAATGGCTGCTTTTCAGTATGTGCGCGATTGGTGGTTGGATTGCCCTAGTTGTTCGCGAGAAGCGACTGCTACAAAAATCTGCCGGGAAGTAAACAGCGAATAAGCCCTAGGGGAGATTTGCGCACAAGTTTTATCTTGATACGCAACGGCACGTTGAAGAACAACCGAGTCATGTTCTGAGCAATGACGCGGGCTTTCGTATCGATGCGAAGATAACCAGACCAGTGCGACTGTGGAAGCGAAAAGAAGTAGTCGAAGAACACCTGAATGTCGGCGGTTGTCAACCGAGACAGAGCAGCCAAACCAAAGTCGTGTAACACGCGAGTGCGGAGGAACGATATTGGCCACACCGCATTCCAACCAACACGCGCAATCTCTTCAACACCCTCGTCACGTACCAATGCATCCGAAACGGCACGCGCAACGCGAGGCGCTGCGCGCAACGAAGCCGCAACCGAATAGCCCGTTACAGGATGAATAAAACCGGCTGCTGCACCAAATCCGACTACGTGGCCGAAACGGGATGGCAGAGAACCGCCCATTGCGATGCGAACATGTTCCACCTGTTGCGTCGCTTGAGATAACTCCCGCCCCAAACGCTGCTCAAGCCGTTGCCGAAGCACAGCATCACTCACCGCTTCACGTTCCACCAATGATGTTTCCTCAACCATGGCAGTGCCGTTACCCAAATCGAACGCGTACAAGAACGTAGCTGGACTAGCACTTGCGCCTGGCGGTGTTGACCAATCCATCAATGTGAATGAATCCGCTTGAACAGCACCGACAGCTTCGGTGTGCACACCGTAGGCAGACTGAAAACCACCCGTGTATTGGTTATTGCGAAGGAGTAACGATGATTGCGTGCCACCACAATCAAAAACTGTGCGCGCTTCGAACTGTTCATTAGTTGAAAGGTGCACTTGCAATAAGTTGTCGTCGCTTTGCTGCACTCGAACAACATCGCCCCTGTAGAAACTCACAGCATCGTGAGAGAGATACTTCTGCAGCAATCTGTTGTCGAAGATGCCGTACGGCCGAGATAACTGATGTTCCAGCCTCCCGACGACGCGCACTTGTGGCCAAGTGCGTTGGAAACATCCTCGCAATTCGGAAGCATCGTCTCGATTGTCTAGGTCATCCACCCATGTTCCATACGTTGACTTCCACTGCTCCAATGGGTTTGGGTCGACGATGATCACACTGTTTTCCAGCAGAGCAAACTCGAAGGCAAGTGCCCGGCCCGCTGGACCAGCACCGATGATCAGTACGTCGCACTTTTCTACAAACGTGGACATTGATTAGTGGTTCGATTCGATCTGCGCCATACGTCGGAATTGCTCAATAACGTCGGGGCTCTTATGCGCAGCATCAAGACTGCGATACACCGTGTCCACGTTGACACTGATTCGGCCAAATTCTTTCCAGTCGCTGAATCGAAGCGCATTGTTTCCAGAAATTTCACGTGCTATTTCTTTTGCTGCATCAAATGCGTCCATACCAGCAGACTTACGAGAGGTTGCCTCCGATAAAACGAACGAGAGGTAATCGCGTACGTCGCGCACGCCCTTGTTGTCGGTAATCGGCCCATGCCCCGGCACCACCACATCGCAATCCAAGGAAACAATCACGTCGCATGCAGCAATCCAATTCTGCAGTGGGCCCTCCCAAACAATCGGCTGTCCCCCAATAAACAAAATGTCGCCTGTGTAAACCGTTTTGGCGTTGGGAACATAAGCAATGGTGTCGCCAGCAGTATGCGCTGGGCCAACCTCAATCAATTGCACCTCGCTGCCGCCGATGGAGACGCTTCTTTTGCCACTAAAGGTTTCTGTAGGCAACACCAATTCGATCTCATCAAATGAAAAATCACCAAAGAAGCTTCTGAATAGATCGCCCACCTCGCCCGGCGCCTTGTTTAACGCAGCAAGCATCGAAGGTGGCACTTCGCCCATCTCCTTCGCGGTTGCGGCACTTGCGATAATCGTTGCGTCGCGCACAAGTTGATTGCCATAGCAATGATCGCCGTTGGCATGTGTGTTAACGACCGTATTGATTGGCGATGAAGACGTGGCAATCGACATCGAATCGAGCATCTGTTGTGTCAGTTTGAGATCAAACAGCGTGTCAACCAAGAGCGATTCGCCGTCACCGACGACAAGACCAGCGTTGCTATAGCCCCAGCCGCCATCGGGCTGCAAATACGCGAAGCAACCGTTGCCAACCTCGTGCAAACCAAGCGTGTACTTATTGTCCATAGGTGTTCTCCAACGTTGCAAGCGATGCGGCGCCAATGGCTCCGGCTTGTTCTCCAAGTCTTGCCACACGCAATGCGGCGTGACGTCGATGTTCTGGCGCATACAACAGCTTTTTGAACCATTCGCCAATTGGAGACATGATGACGTCTGCTGCTTGTGAAAGACCGCCTCCGATGACGATGGTGTCTGGATCAGTGATGTTGGCCAGATTTGCCAAACCCAACGCAACCCAATATGCGAAACGATCGATTACTTCTAACGCAGCACTATCGCCCTCTCTAGCTGCAGTGATGACTGTTTCGCCGCTATCGCTGCCGCCAAGAAATGCCAAGCCACTTCCCGAGGCATACCGCTCCCAACAGCCACATTTGCCGCACGGACACAGCGGGCCTTGGGGATCGACAACCATATGGCCAATCTCGCCCGCGAAGCCCTGCGTACCTCGTTGCAACACGCCGCCCGAAACCAGACCGCCGCCAATTCCAGTGCCCAACGTGACCATCCACATATCGCGCGAACCTGCGGCTGCGCCATGTTTCCATTCGCCAAGTGCGCCGCACGTTGCATCATTTTCTACCCAGACCTTTTTGTTCAGTCGAGCCTCAAGTTGCTCGCGCAATGGCAATTCGATTGCACTCGGCATATTTGGACTGGAACGAACAACGCCACCGCTTGTAATCAGGCCAGGCACTCCAACACCTAGTGACTCAAACGCACCCAAACTCTGAACGAGATCAACGATGCTGTTGGCCAACACATCTGCATGCGGTGTTGGAATCCGTGCTTGCGAAACAACGTTGCCGCCTTCGTCCAGGAGCACTGCAAGACACTTCGTTCCACCGACATCGACGCCGGCAGCAAACTTCACGATTCGATTTGAGCCTTTAACTCTTTCAGCGTGCTCAGAATTCGCATTTCTGCACGGCGCTTGACAAACCCAGGCAACGGAATGACCAACTCGATAGCGAGGTCGTAAGAAACGCGAGTGCCTTCGGCAACTTGATCGAACGTGTAGGCGCCACGGATGGAGCGCATAATGTCGCCATCCACCATGTGCCACGAAAGTCGGCGTGGTGCTTGCGAGTAGTCGTATTGCAAAATGAAGTGTGTGCTTCGGCCGAGAGCAGATGCTCGGTACTCCACCGATGACGGACGGCCTTCGGAATCACGATCGAGAACAATCGCTTCTTTAACGTCACGCGCCCATCGCGGATACTGCTCGAATGACGAGGCAACCTCGAAGCAACGTTCGGGTGCGGCCGCTACGACAACAGAGTCTGAACCGGAATCAACCATGTCTCTATCATTGCTGACGGGGTGCGAATACACCCAACCGACTGGACCACAGGCCATTGAGCCCTAGACCAAAAATGGGCACCAACACCCCAAATGCCAATGTGCTTCCAGCCCGCCCGTCGGTAGAGCCACGGACGATTGCACCAATCAGGCCAATAACGGCCTGCGTCGCAAGACAACTATTCATGGCGATAGTTATGCGTCGCGGCGCCACGCTGCCTGCCAAACCAAACAGCCCTGCGACCGAAATTTCATCGGTGCGACTACGTTGCACCGCCGAAAAATACGACCAGATGAACGCAAAACAGCCGATGGCGAAAAGCGCTAAATCAACCGCAACGATCATGCCCCGCAAGCCGGGCGTGAAAAGCCATGCGGCAATAAGCGTCAGAACGGCGAATACACCCGTGATCAAAATGTTTAAACGAACGATGAGGGAATTCACTTCTCTACTCCTAACACACCCGCAAGCCTTGACGACAGCACGTCGTAATCGAATTCGGCACATGCCCGAATTCGAGCAGCCTCGCCCATTGCCGCTCGCTTCGCTGGATCTGACAACAACTGATTGAGCGCGACAACAACATCATCAACCGATTCTGGATTACTCACGACGATGCCGGTAACGCCATCGACAACGGCCTCTGCTGCCCCGCCGCTGTCGCCAGCGATTTGTGGCACTCCGCATGCGGCCGCTTCCGAAAACACAATGCCAAAACCTTCTTGTTCCAACCCACCCCACCGAGACCGACACAACATGGCAGAGACATCGGCACAACCGTAAAAGCGAGGCAACGCTCCATCCGAAACTCGACCGATTAGTTTCACTGGTGCACGC
>CAINLH010000119.1 GCA_903850275.1 uncultured Acidimicrobium sp. | reverse complement strand
CGGGAGCATCGGTTGCGCGTAGCTCTAGCCCGCGAAGCCACTTCGGTGATTTCCAAAAGTACAAGTGCGGAACAAGCAAGCGCACTGGCCCACCATGAATGGGTTCGATATCAAGTCCGTCATATTGATAGACAACCAGCGACTCATCACGCATCACGTCGGCAAGAGGAAGGTTTGCCGTGTATCCATATTCGGCATGCCCCATGACGTAACCAGCATCGGGCTGAACCCCAGCGCGCTCGAAAAGGTCGCGCACTTTGACACCTTTCCAAACTGTGTCGAATTTGGACCACTTGGTGACGCAGTGAATGTCGGTTGTCAATGTCACGGATGGCATCGCGCACAATTCTTCAAAGTTGATGGTGAACGGTTGGTGAACGAGTCCGGAAATTGTTAGGTCCCACTCACCTGGTTTGTATGTGGGCACGTCTCCTACATGCAAGACAGGGAAACGTTCGGTGAGATATTGACCTGAGGGAAGACGATTGCTGTCAATTCCCTTGTTCACCAGTTGTTCACGATTGCGATCGAAGAATCCCATGTCACGCTCCTTTGCTCTCATTGTGCCTCATTTATTCATTACATTGAATACTCGTGCCGCTCTTTCTTGTCCGACATGCCAAAGCAGGCAAACGTAGCGAGTGGAAAGAGGACGACTCCACTCGCCCACTTGACGAAAAAGGGTGGGCTCAGGCCAACGCAATTGGTGTTCGCATCGCCGCGTTATCTCCTACATCTTTGGTTTCCAGCCCATTCCTGCGATGCAGTCAGACACTCGAGCCACTCGCCACTCTCACTGGTCTTACCGTGCGCACCGATCAGCACCTTGCCGAAGGTACCGACTTTTTGCAATGCGTCGAGTGGCTTTCAGCGTTGTCCGAAGGAACTGTTGCTTGCAGTCATGGAGATGTCATTCCTCCGGTTATCGAAGCACTCGAGCGCCGAGGTATGCAGGTTGAAGGCATGCGTGACTCGCGCAAAGCTTCGGTGTGGGTACTCGAGCGTGAAGGCGATGCGTTTGTTCGCGGCACCGTTTGGGCTCCGCCGAAAATCGACTGAGTTATTCGCCGAGAGCGGCAGCAACTTCGGAACGGATTGAGTCGACGAAACCCTGCACCTCTGCCGGCGGGTTCATCGAAGCACAAATATCAAGTTCCTCTTTCGCGCCAAGCGCGTCACCTGCAAGGCGGAACCGAACTATTCCGAGAAAGCAATGCGCATCTGGATAATCCGGCTCTACTTCAATTGCATGGCCGAGGCCTTGCGTTGCAGCGGCAAGCGCCATCAGTTTCACTTCTTCAGTGGCCTCGCGCGCAACAAGCGCGATTAGCCACGATCGATAGGTAAGCGCTTCAACGTGATCTGGATTGAGCTTGAGGATTTCGGAATACGTTTCGATGGCGGCCGCTGGGTCGCTGAAATTGATTGCGCGGGCTTGCGCAAGCAAAGTTGCGGTGCTGTCCTCGATGCCGCCACTACTGCTCTGCCCCGGCAAGCGCTGCCCCGACTGCGCAGCCACCAACCAACCAGCACCCACGGCAAGAACAAGTACTCCAACAACTACAGCAATTCGTTGGGTGAGCGGCCGAGATTGACGGCGTGGAAGTAGCGCCTCGCCTCGTGAAATGAGTTTGATTACTTCTGCCGCACGTTGCGTGTAACCGTTGTGAAGCGCTGCGTAGTCGAGATCGTCGATATCGCCAGCCTCACGCTCGCGCTCCAGATCGCGCAGCGAACTCAGCAAGAACGATCGCTCCTCTTCCAGCCTCGCCAATTCGTCTGGATTCATGGTCGATCGTCTTGATTGTTCAATGCATCGGCAACAAGCCGCGCATCTTCCTGCGAAATTTCTCCACCAGACACTGTGCGCCAACGTCGGAATGAAAATGCCAATGCTGCAACAGCACACACCAACGCAACAACGGGCAGTGCCCACACCAACACTTCAAGGCCGGTAGATCGCGGCACCAGTAGCACTTGGCCGCCAAACCGTTGCTCGATGTAACCAATGATTTCATCGTTGGTGCGAACGGATGCTGCTACCTGACGGGCTACTTCGGATCGAATCGCCTCGGCCGATGGCGCGCGCGAGACGTACACGCTCTCGCCCTGGCAGGTAGGGCACGCTAAATGCTTGGTGATGAGATCGATGCGATCTTGCTGGGTGAGTGGCCCGGTGTCGCGCATTCCTCCAACAAGCAACAAGCCAGTTGCAATAAGCAACATGACAAGCCACGACCAGCGGCTTTTTACGTTAAATGCGGCGTTCATGAACCGAACTGTTCTTTCAGTAAGTTCAATTGCTCGGTAAGCAATGTTTCGGTAAGTTGCCCAGCAATTCGCAATCGAACATAACCATTCGGGTCGATCACCCAAGTTTCAGGAACTTTTGCTACGCCAAACGCAACAGAAATTGCAGCGTCGCTGTCACGAACCTTTGTCCAGTCACCGCCATTTGTTTCAAAAAAGTTTTGCACCGCTCCGTCACTGTCATCGTTAATGATGGTGTATAGCTCGGCGGGGTTTGCCGACTTCGCTTCCGCTTCGGCAAATGCGACTAAGTCGGGATGCTCGTTGACGCACGGAACACACGTGGAGTTAAAAAAATTGAAAATGACCCAAGAACCTTTGCGGCGCGCAAGCTCAAACGTCTTGTCTTCAAGCGTTGTGCTCACAACTGCGGGTGCCGGATTGCCTAACAAGGGAGATTCTGCATTGTCGCTGGGGTTCGGGTCGGCCGTTACCAAAACGATGAGCAGCGCGAACAGCACCATGCCAACGATCGTTGCCACAAACGGCGCTACGCGACGCTGCCGCGGTTGAGTGGCGGTCATCTTGAAACCTCATGCGAATCGATGAGTGCCGACGTCGGGTCGGTTGGCTTTCGTCGCTTGCCGGGAAATGCTGCAAGCACTGTTCCAACAGCCATCAAGCCCGACCCAATCCAAAGCCACAAGATGAGCGGCTTGATAAACACCTTGATGCGTGCCTCGTTGGAATCTTGACGAACCGGTGGTTCCAGAGTCAAGTAAATGTCGGAACCGAAACCAGTCCGAACGGATGGCGTTCCAACGTTCATTCCAATTTTTGTGAACTTCGTAATTGCTGGCGCATACGGTTTTCCGCCATCGACACTGACAAGGGCTTTCACGCTGATGTCGCGATCGGTAGTGATCTGAACAACATCAATTAACTCGAATGTGTGGCCGCTAAACGTTGCGGGCTTGCCAACCACCAGCGACAACTCTTGGCTGTGCGTGAAACTATTGGACGCCGCGAGTGCGACTGAGATCATGATCACGCCGACATGCACGATCATTCCGCCATTGGCACGGCCAACGAGACCACGCCAACCTTGGCGCCGTGTTGCCAGCACCACCTGACGAAGTGCCGAACCTGTTGCAAAGCCGCCAAGACCAAAAGCAAGCAATGGCGCAAAGCCAGTTGCGCCCACAAACACACTCAATGCGAGTGCGCCAATGCCACACCACGCCGGCCAAAACAATCGTTGCGACAACAACTCGCCCGATGCTTTGCGCCATGGCAGCACGGGAGCAATTGCCATCAGTGTGAGCATTGCGATTCCGATGGGAATCACTAATTGATCAAAGAATGGCTCGCCAACAACAATCGTTCGGGACTGCAGCGCCTCGACAACAAGCGGAAAGACTGTGCCCAGTAAAACTACAAAGGCAAAAACCGCGAAGAGCACGTTGTTGGCAAGGAATGCACCTTCGCGCGAAAGCGCCGAGTCGATACTGCCTGGCGAATGCAATCGATCGCCGCGCCAACCAATAAGGCCGACCGAAACAACAACGATGATCGCAAAAAATGAAAGCAGCCACGGCCCAATTGCACTCTCGCTAAACGCATGAACGCTGTTGAGTACGCCCGACCGAGTGAGAAACGTGCCGAGGATGGTGAGACTAAATGTGGACACCAACAGCGACAGGTTCCACACTCGAAGCATTCCTCGGCGTTCTTGCACGAGCACCGAGTGGATGTATGCCGTTGCAGTGATCCACGGCAGGAGCGACGCATTTTCAACTGGGTCCCACGCCCACACACCGCTCCAGCCAAGCACCTCGTAACTCCACCATCCACCAAGAATGATGCCGATGGTGAGAAACCCCCAGGCAAACAGTGTCCAACGACGTGTTGCAAGCAACCATCCTTCGCCAACCCTGCCCGTAACCAGAGCAGCGATTGCAAATGCGAAGGGAACTGTCATGCCTACATAACCCAAATACAACATCGGCGGATGGAACATGACGAGCAGGTGATTTTGCAGAAGTGGGTTCGGGCCGGGGCCGTCGACGACACCGGCAGCGCCTACAACAAATGGGTTTGCTGGGCCGAAGGAAAGCAAGAAGAAAAATAGAGAAACGATGAACATCACGCCCATCGCCCAATTAGTCAGCACGTCGTCCATTTTTTTTCGCAGCCAGAAACTGACCGCAACGGTGTAGCCCGCAAGGATGAGCACCCACATCAAGAGCGAACCTTCGAGAGCGCTCCACACGGCGGCGAAGTTGTACAAAGCAGGTGTTGCGGTGCTACCAACTTTTTGCACATAAGCAAGCGAAAAGTCACGTGTGATCATTGCGTACTCCATGGATGCAAATGCACCAACAGCAGCAACGGCGTTAAGTATCGCGAAGCGTGAAATCAGTTTGGTAACGGCGGCCTCGCGCGTGCGTGCACTTGAGATAGCTGCAATTGCACCGAATAGCGACCCGACGATGCCAACTAGCAGCAGCGCCCGACCGACGGTTCCAGCTACCCCGCTATCGGCGAACACGCTTGGCTTTCGGCATCATCAATACGTTGCGCGTTATCGGCAACGTACTCATTGGAATGCTTTACCTCGATGCGATTTGCTTCAAACACCTTGCCCGTGAGACGGCCATGCACAACAACTGGAATGCACTCTTGAAAAATACCGCCAGGATCGCCTGCGTAGGTAACAGCCAATTCTTTGTTGTTGTAAATCATGATGAAGTTGGTAGTTCCGCTGTCTGCGGCAAGCGAACCCTCTTCAACCGTGCCCTGCACCCTGATGCGGCGGTCTGCCTCGCAACCTTCGCGCACCCCTATTTCGTCAACGTTGCAGTAGTAGTCGATTGCAGATGTGAGGAACCGACTGACAATCACTCCGCCGCCAACAACGATAAGTACCAAGACAGCTACATAACCCCACTTGGTTTTTCGCTTGCGCGGTGCGAGCGGTGCATTGTCGGCAGAAGTTCGTGGCGTTAAGTCCAAGGCTTGTCCTTGTCGGGCACCTGACGCGACAATCTTCGTCCTTGCGTCAACGTAAATGCAACGAGGCCAATGATTGAACCGAACGTAACGACGTACACGAGCGAAATGAAGCCGACATCTTTCATGATTGACTTCCTTCCGCAATGCGTTCATTCAGCGCCGAGTCCAGTTGCGTTGCAAGCAAAATGTCGCGCATTGCCATCACGCGTTGCCGGTGAGAAACGAGCCAAGCAAACGTGCACGTGAAACCGATGACACCGACGAACAGCGTTGTCAGCATCAAGCCATCCATCTTGATGTCTCCATCGGTGCTCAGCACACTGGCTCGTTGATGCAACGACCGCCACATCACCACACTGAAATGAACAAGTGGAATTTCGAGAACAGCGAGCATTGCGACAACTGCAGACCTGCGCGCGCGTTGCTGCGGCGAACCGCCAAGGCCGCGCACCGCCATGTATCCAAGATAAGTGACAAAGAGAAATGCTGTTGTTGTCAGGCGTGGGTCCCACTCCCAAAAAGTTCCCCAAGTAAGCCGGCCCCAGAGGCTTCCGCTGATCAGCGTGATTGCCATAAACATGAGGCCTACTTCGGCTGATGCACCCGCGACGCGGTCGAAGCCAAGCGAATGCTTTTTGCCGAACATAAACATTGCCGACGCAACTCCCGTGACGATGAATGCCAAGTACGCCACCCATGCAGTGGGTACATGCACATACATAATTCGTACGCTCTCACCCTGATTGAGATCGGCAGGAGTAAAGAACAAGCCGCCGACTACCACCCACGTCATGCACGCAATCGCAAGCAGGCCAAACAAACGTGTACTTGGCGTTCCTACGCTTCGGACTGCGGTGCTGTTCATGACTGTCTAATCATTCCTCGATGAGGGCGCCAAAGGAAAGCAGGCCGCCAATGCCGAAGAGCGCGGCAAAAACTGCCAGCACTCCGACCCATGGCCAACCATCCGCAAGCACTGCTCCTCCACTTAAAAATGCCGATTCCGTTGCGCGGGTTGCGCTCAGAACTACTGGCGCAACAACCGGCAACAAAAGCAGTGGAAGCAATGTTTCCCTGCCATGAGCACCAGCGGTTAAGCCACCATAAAGAGTACCCACGAAGGCCAAACCAGCCGTTGCGCAAAGCACGCAAGTGACCAACAGCACTAGGCCCGCTAGTGAAAGTTGCACTTGATACAGCACAACGGCAAGGACAAACAGCAGCAACTCGAGCGTTATCAACTGCACAAACAATGCGGCCGACTTACCAAGAAAAATCCCTTGCGAGTCGACACCTGCGACACGAAGTGCGTCCAGAGCGCCGTCGCTCGTTTCAATCGCATACGAGCGCTGCACAACAATAAACAGACTGAACAACGTTGCCAACCACACCAAACCGCCAGCTACCCGTTGCAATACGTCGTCGTTGTCCAATGCAAACGCAAACATCACCATCACGAGCCCGGCAAACGGAAGTACCTGTTGAACAACAATATGGCTGCGCATTTCAATGCGTAAGTCTTTCGCGGCAACCACTCGTGCTACGCGAGCAATATTTGGTGAAGTACTCATGAACGTTCCTGCACACGGCCAGCAACCACTGCAACGTTTCGTGTTGCTAAATGTTGTGCGCGCTCAATTTCGTGCGAAGCAACAACAATTGTTGCTCCTAGTTGTGAAGCCTCTCGCAAGATTGCATCAATTTCATCTCGGCCCTTCGCATCGAGCCCTGCATGTGGTTCATCCAGCAACCACAATTCAGCCCTGCGCACAATGAGGCAGGCCAATGCGCAACGGCGTTTCTGGCCTGCCGACAAATTGCCAACCGAGCGGCTTGCAAGCGAACCGTCAATACCCATTCGCGACATTGCGGCATCAATCTCGATTTGCGATGCACCAACCATGCTTGCCCAAAACGAAATGTTGTCGGCGATGCTGAGATCGGCGTACAAACCGTTGTTGTGACCGAGCAAGCCAACACGTGAACGAATTCGTTCACGCTCGTCTTGCACGTTGCAGCCCAAAACAAAAGCAGTTCCGCGTTCAACTGGTAGCAGACCGGCACAGAGGCGAAGAAGAGTGGATTTGCCCGCACCGTTTGGCCCTTGAAACAACACAATCTCGCCCTTTTCCACGGACAAGCTGGCGCCGGCAAGTGCGGGGTAACCGTTGTAGACGGCCACAACATCGCGAAGGTCGATGATCGAAGTACTGAGCGCATCCATTTTGATGTCAGTTTCCAGTAAAGCGAGGTGGACGCTTTTCTAAAAACGCTTCCCGTCCTTCACGTGCGTCATCGCTTGCTACTGCGCGATCGCGCGCCTGAGCAACAAGCGCATCAAGTTCGGGCTCCCCTGCAGAAGATTCGAGGGCCATCTTGTGTCCCGCAATGGTGAGTGGTGCAAGTTGCGAAATTTCATTGGCCCATTCGACGGCATCACCAAGCTGCCCGATGCGATGCACTGCACCAATTGCGAACAACTCTTTTGCCGTATACGTCTTTGCTGCGAGCAACATTGCTCGCGCAACGGGCCAAGACATCTCTCGAGTAAAACGCTCGATCGTCCAGTGATTCACCACAAGGCCCAGTTTTGCCGCGGGAACGCCAACAATGCTGTCGGGCGTAGCAACTCGCAAATCGCATACTGCAGCGAGTTGCGCACCAGCCCCAAGTGCAGGGCCGTCAATAGAAGCGAGCGTGACACACGACAGCTCTGTGAAGCCTCGCAACACCTCGTTCAGTTGGGAATGAAAATCTTCCTCGCGAACACCAGCAAGATCGGCACCAGCACAGAATGCGGGCGGTGCACCTGTTAGTACCAATGCACGAATGCGGCGTTGCTCGGCGTCTTTTTGAATCTGGCGAAGTTCGATCAGCGTTTGTAGGTCAACGGCATTGCGCTTTGCGGGGCGGTCGAGCGTGACGACGGCGGTCAAGTCCGACCACTCAACCTTGACTGCGTCTACCATGGGTTTGAGGTTATGACTTCTTCGCCCCAACCAATTGATCCGACCTCGCCAGACCCCGTGCGCCAGCGCCGAAAGCGCATTGCATTGTGGACTTCTGTGGCCAGCAGATTGGGCTACTCGTGTTTCGGGGCGTCCATCATTGCGGTTGCCGCAGGGCTGTTGGGCTCGTTCACTCCGCTCATTGGGCGCATCGCAACAGGCGGGCTCATTGTTGGATCCATCCTGCTTGCGCCTGCAATCGTGCTCGGTTACGCAATCAAAGCAGCGGAAAAAGAAGACAGGCTGAACGGCGTTTGATTTTTGTGGCAGACAGGTACGGTATTTGCTGATGTCTACTCGGTTGCCCGCCATTGAGCGAAAAGAACAACTACTTGATCTGGCGTTGCAAGTATTTGCAACCAAGGGCTACCACGAAACATCGATGACCGACATTGCCGAATTGGCAGGCGTCACCAAGCCCGTGGTCTATCAACACTTCGAATCGAAGCGAGCGTTGTTTCTGGCGATCATCGACAACGTAGGAAAAAAGATGATCAGCGAGATAACGCAAGCCACAAGCCAAGCGCCTGATGGTAAATCGAAAGCCGAACAAGGAACTATTGCCTTCTTCCGCTGGGTAGCAAACGACTCCAATTCATTTAAGTTTTTGTACGACAGCGGAACACGTAACGACCCAGAGTTTGCGGAAGCAGTGAAGCAAGTAACAAAAAGTAGTGCCGACGCAATTGCTCCGCTTATCGCAATCGACCTTGACGCCACTCACTTGCGCACACTTGCGCATGGAGTTGTCGGCGCATCAGAGGGTGTCGCACGGCACCTGCTTGCCACTAATCCCTCGTTTAACCCTGACGTAGTAGGCAAACAGGTTGCCGATTTGTTGTGGGCTGGTCTGCGCGGAGTAGGTACCGATTAAGCCTTAGGCATAAGAGGAGTAGCCTTACTTGTATGGCAAACCCCGGCGAACACCACCCAGCGTTCGAGGAATATTGCGAATGCATTTTCGAATTGCACGAAGACAATCTTGATGTCATTCAGGCACGCGTTGCCGATCGGCTGAGCGTCTCTCGCCCGTCGGTGTCGGAAATGATCAAGCGGATGGAAGCCGAAGGTTTGATTCGTCTGCGTGGCACAAAGATCGTGCTGACCGATGAGGGCAACGTTCTTGCAACGAAAGTTGTACGGCGCCACCGCATTGCCGAGCGCTTCCTCACCGACATCCTTGGGCTTTCGTGGGCCACTGCCCACCATGAGGCCGGCAAGTGGGAACACGTACTCAGCGCAGAAGTTGAAGCTGCAATGAACCGCGTACTAAACAACCCAACCACCTGCCCGCACGGAAATTCCATTCCTGGCTCGGCCCACCGAGACGTGCACAAGACGTCGCTCGCCGATATCCAAATCGGTCTCCCCTACACCGTTGGTCGAATTACTGAAGAACTTGAACACACCAGCGGCGTCCTCGAGTTTCTGGAAAGCGTCAACCTTGTTGTGGGCACAACCGCAACTGTCACTGCGCGTGGCGAAGACGGAAATATCACGGTGCGCATTAACGACGACGAAGTCACGATCGATTCGTTCATCGGCAATCGCGTTCTCGTCAACGCCTGATCACGCCATGAAAAAGCCTTTGGTTCTCTCAATATTGGCAATGGCCGTATTGCTCCCGGGATGCGCAACCACCATTATCGACACTGCGCCAACAACCACGGCGGTTGCGCCGACCACAACAATCCCCTCCGGCACCAACGAACAGTTGTTGGAACAAATGCGCCTGACGATCGGCGATATTTCGACTGCCATGAGCGCGAGTGACAAGGCCAAAGCAAAATCACGATTGGCCGACTTGCAACTTGCATGGGACGTTTTGCAGCCACAAATTGCCGACAAAGGCGAACAGCTAACGCAAGATTTACAGCGATTGATTGACTTGGCGGATAGCGCAGTGACACGCAATCGCCCCGCCGACGCCGACAAAGCGCTTCGATTTCTGCAAATCGTTATTGAATCGTTGGCGTAACGGCAAAACTATTGAGCAAGCATCGCTGCGGGCAACGGCAGATGATGCACAATCGTTAAACGTTGTGTCGATCGAGTGAGCGCAACATACAACGCCCGCAAGCCATGCGTTTGCGCCGCAACTATGACTGCAGGTTCGACAACCAGAACACCGTCTAGCTCCAGGCCCTTTACAACGCTTACAGGAACCACCGTTAATCGGCTGTCGAGTGCTGTGGTGTTTGCGCGACCGTGCTTCACATTGGCAGCCGTCAATGCGGCGCAAACGTCGTCGGTCATCTCATCGGGGCAAACCACGGCTACGTTTCCTTCGCCAACATTGGTGAGCAACACCTGCGCTTGCGAAACAACATCGTTGAACAGTGCTGCAGCGGTTGCAGACTGCACAATGTCTGGCCCAAATTCTCCTTCGCGAACAGACTGCGGTGCACGCAACGACGGGGCGGCAACTGCCATAACCCTGTCGGCGATTTCCATAATTTGTGCGGGAATGCGATAGCCAACAGAGAGCCCAATCACTTGCGGCTCTTTCTTGTTTGGCAAATACTGCAACAAGTCCGACCAATCGTTCGGTGCAAACGCACCTGTGGCCT
>CAINLH010000118.1 GCA_903850275.1 uncultured Acidimicrobium sp. | reverse complement strand
TCACGTTCCTCGTGGCGCACACATTTACGAATGCTTGCTCTTACCGGAGCACCCGCTAGTTGAGCGCTACGTAAAGTGCTCGGCAAATATGCGACAGCACTGACAGCGCAATATCGAGACTGCATTCGTGAAGCCAAGCCTGGCCTGCGGTCGTAAGAAACAACAACAACGGGTATCCCAAGCGAATGCGCGGCCGAGCAGGCAGGCACGCTCGCATATCCTCCGACCGAGATGACCACCCGTGGATTCAAGACTTTCAATAGTCGTTTTGCCGCAAATCGAGCAGCAGTGAGAACGAAAGGTGCCCTCAAATTGCGAAATACGGCTCGCAATTTCACGCTGCGTTGCAAACCATCAACGCGAAGGAACGTGCTCGCGATTCCCGTTGGTGGCAACAAACTTGTCTCTATGCCCCTTGACGAACCAACGTAGTGAATGGAATCGAATGGATGACCCGCTTCCGCCAGAAGTTCGGCGATAGCCAATGCAGGAACTACATGGCCGCTGGTTCCGCCCCCCGTGATGACGGCAAAAACTGAATTTGGGGGAACAGACATGGCTCTACTTCATATTACGCGCAACGTTAAGCAGCAGTCCTACTGCGGCCATCGTCATAAACAGCGAAGAGCCTCCATACGAGATAAGCGGCAACGTTAAGCCCGTAACAGGCATCGCCCCGATTACGCCGCCAATATTGATGCAAGCCTGGATGCAGAGCCACGTAGTGATTCCGCCAGCCAATAGCGCGCCAAAAGGATCGCGCGCGCCGAGCGCTGCCTGAATACCAAGATACGCCAACACAAGAAAACCACCGATTACAGATAGCGCGCCAATGAGACCGAATTCCTCGGCAACAATTGCGAAAATGAAGTCGCTATGTGCCAGTGGAACGTAGCCCCACTTCCCTGTTCCCTGACCTGCTCCGACGCCGGCTACTCCACCGTTGGCGATGCTCAAGATGGATTGCCACACTTGATATGCATAGTGGCCTTTGTTGCCCTCGATATCCATAAACGAAAGAAAACGATTTTGCATTCTTGTGCTTGATGCAATGAGAATGGTCGAACCAAGCAGCGTCACTGAGAGCACAGCCGCGATGAGGCGTAGTGGCGTCCCTGCAATAAACAGTGTTGCAAGAATGATGCACGTAAAGACGATTGCTGCGCCGAAGTCTTTTTGCAGCAAGCATGCTGCGGCGGCGGCGGCCCAGACATACATCACCGGCCTAAATGTGCGGCGCACATCCGAGATCTCGGCACGACGCCTTCCAAGAACGCTCGCGCAATAGAGCAGCACTGCAACTTTTAAAACTTCGGATGGTTGAAAACGGATTGGCCCAAGTTGAGCCCATGCGCGTGCGCCGTTCGTGGTGATTCCAACACCCGGTACAAAGGGAAGGGCCATTAATCCAAAAGCAAATGCCAAAACTGGCTTCGTCAACTTATGCCATGTGTGATACGGCATGCGATAAGTGGAAAACAGCGCAAACAAACCGAAGGTGGCCCAGGTTGCTTGTTTGCGGAACATGTTCCAAGGCGAACCGCCAGTATTAATTGCAACGATCGATGATGACGACAGCACCATGATCAAACCGAAGACAATCAACATTGATGAAACGACCAAGATGCCGTAAAAAATATTGTTTGGGGCTTCTGTTGCCAAGCGGCGTTTCTCGCTATAACCCTTGCGATCTAGGGTTGCCCGGCGACGTTGTGCAGCCGAAGGACCAGTCGAACCGACTATCGATGCCATAACGCTCCTATTCCTTACCCGTCAACAATTTGCCGACACACTTCATGAAATCTTCGCCACGTTGACCGTAGTTCGCATACCAGTCGTAACTGGTGCATCCCGGAGAGAGCAGAACCACATCGCCGTCTTGAGCAAAGCTGTCCGCCATATTCACCGCCTCTTGCATCGAAGTAGCTCGCTTTATCTCGCACACCCCAGTGAATGCATGCGCGACTTCGTCCGAAGCATCTCCGATTGCGACCACAGCCCTCATCCGACTTGGCTGTTCGGCAAGGGCAGACAAGTCGAGCCCCTTATTCTTCCCACCAGCAATGAGCACAATGTTCTCAAACGAGTTCAGGGCCACACTCACGGCATGCGGGCTCGTTGCTTTGGAGTCGTTAAACCAACGAACGCCTCCCTTTTCGCCAACAAATTGAATGCGATGAGGCGCGTTTTTAAAACTCTGCAATGCAGAAGCGACATCCGCAACGTTTGCTAGGCCGGCTTCAAGACACACCGCAGTTGCGGCTAGCGCATTTGAAACATCGTGCGGCAACGAACGTCCCATTTCAGAAATAGGCATGATTCTGCCCATTGGCCCACACAGCCAGCCATCGAACGAGTGATAGTCGCCGCCAGCAATGCCAAAAGTAACGACGCGCGCGTTACTTGCCTGCGCTGCTTCGATTATTCGCAGGTCATCAAACGGAGCAACTGCGACATCGCCTTCTACACAATGGGCCCACATCTTTGCTTTGGCTTCAAAATAATCGCTCAGGTTTGGGTGCCAGTCCAAATGATCAGGTGCGAAATTGAGCCAAGCGGACGCGCACATTCGGAATTGCTGAGTATGCGCTAGGCGAAAACTGGAGCATTCGACAGCGAACGCCCGGGCATCAGTATTAAGAGCAGAGATCAGCGGCACGTCGGTATTGCCAACAGCCATAGTTCGCAATCCAGCCGATTCCAAAATCGCTGCAGTCATCATTGTCGTTGTTGTCTTGCCGTCGGTGCCCGTTATCCCGACCATTGGTCGTGGCTCACTTGGGGCATCTCGCTCGTAGCGATAGGCAATTTCTAATTCGGAACAAATCTCCACCCCAAGTTCTCGAGCTGCGACGATGACTGGATGCCCTTCGGGTATTCCCGGTGCCGGTGCTACTCGTGCAACCGAATTGAGTACTTGCTGAATCTCCGACGAGCTTGTTAACGCAACAAGTGGCATGCCGATCTGTTTAGAAAAAGCTTGATGCAAATCGGATACGGCGTCGTCTGCCAAAACCACACTCTCTCCGCGCCGTACCAACTCACGAGCAACAGCTTGGCCAGCTATTGCCAGACCAAAAACAAGTGTTGATTCGTGACTAACCGTCATCGTCTCACTTGTTCCGTGAAGTCGGCGATGAAGAGTGCAACAGCAGTTGCAACACAAATACCCGAAATAATCCAGAATCGAATGATCACAGTCGTCTCCGGCCAGCCACTGAGCTCAAAATGGTGATGGATAGGTGACATTTTTAGTAATCGTTTCTTGCGACCAGATGCCTTAAACACGCCCATCTGAACCGCCACACTGCCGGCTTCAAAGACGTTGATACCGCAGATGATGGGAAGCATTAAGTGCGTGTTGGTAGTGACAGCCAACATGCCGAGAGCTGCGCCAATTCCAAGCGCGCCGACGTCGCCCATGAATATCTTGGCTGGCGCCGCATTCCACCACAAGAAACCACCGCACGCTCCTGCAAACGCTGCAGAAAGCACCGCGAGATCAAGGGGGTTTACAATGTCATAGATCTTCGGGTTACGAAACGCCCAGTAGGCAATGATCGTGAATGCAAGAAACCCGAACAATGCCGATCCGGCGGCGAGACCATCGAGACCATCCGTGACGTTGACCGCATTTGTTGTGCTCCACACCATCAACGCTGTCCACAATACGAAGAACGGGCCGGGAATTGACCAACCAGGGCTTAACGCCCGCGTGAATGAAATAGTTTCCGCAACACCGGTAGTTGAAACGAGCAACCACAACAACAACACCGTGATGCCAAACGTGATCCAACCCTTCTTTTTCCAAAATATTCCCCGGTTGTGTTGGCGCTTAACCTTCAGGTAGTCGTCAAGAAAACCAATTGCGGCCAACACGAAAACCGTCAACCAGATAATTGCTGCCTGATCAGAAAAGGCAAGGCCTCCGCGAAGGTGCGCTGCTACCCAACCCGTGGCAGCTGCAAGCACGATGGCGATACCGCCCATGGTGGGCGTTCCTTGCTTGCCCATTTGATGAACAGGACCATGATCTTCGGCACCCAATATCGGTTGGCCCTTACCGAGTCGAACAAAATACGAAATCAATCCACGCGTGCCGGCCAAACTGACAAGCATTCCAACAGCACCAGCAATGAGCACGGCAATCATGCAACAACTCCCAAAATTTCCCTCACTATTGCAACGTCATCAAAGGGCAGCACGTTATTTCCAATCGTTTGGTTTTTTTCGTGACCTTTGCCAGCAATAACAACAATGTCACCGCTTTTTGCGGAGTTCAGTGCAAGTTGAATGGCAAGACGTCGGTCAATTTCGGTTTTGACGATTGTATTCGCACCATGTGTGCCAATGCCGTCAATGATGTTTTGTGCAATTGCTGCTGGTGATTCGGAACGTGGATTATCTGAGGTAACGACAACGTAGTCGGCAAACTCTGCGGCGATAGCACCCATGTGTGGTCGCTTTTCGGAGTCCCGATCGCCTCCGCAACCAAACACCACTAGTACCCGGTGTTTTACTCCAACGACATCTCTCGCAGCCAGCAACACCCGTTGCAATGCATCTGGTGTGTGCGCATAGTCGACGACAACATCAAAGCCTGAACTTGCACGCACTTGCTCAAAACGGCCAGGTACTGTCTCCGCGGCGGCCAACCCTGCAACGATGTCTGTTTCCGAGACACCAAGTTGAACCGCCGCGGTGACAGCGGCAAGCGAGTTTGAGACATTGAATTTGCCACCGACATTGACCTTGACTTGGTGGGTCTTCCAAGTGAATTCGTGACTGGATGCTGATGCGGAAATATTCTGCACATCGTGGAGCGAAAATGGAAAGCACTGAATTTCGTGCGTATCAGCAATGAGTCGACCATGCACATCGTCGTAATTGACTATTCCGACGGATGTATAACTTGAAGTAAACAATGATGCCTTTGCCGCGAAGTATCTCTCCATGGTTCCATGAAAATCCAGATGTTCCGGCGTCAGATTGGTAAAGATCGCAAGTGCGAAATGTGTGCCTTCAACACGATGTAGCACCATTGCGTGCGATGTCACCTCCATGACAACGGCCTGAACATTTCGATCAATAAATTGCGCCAACTGCCGCTGCAAGTCTGTCGACTCTGGTGTGGTCCTGCTTCCGCTGAGTGTTCCCATCACTTCGGTTCGTAAACCATGCTGGCGAAGAATGGACCCCAGCAAGTGCGATGTAGTTGTCTTCCCGTTGGTGCCGGTGACGGCAATAAGCAGAAGATCATCTGAAGGAAAGCCCCAGAACGCTGCCGCTATCGTCCCCTGCGTTTTTCGAGTATCGGCAACCACTATTTGAGGAATATCTAGTGGCAGGTGCCGTTCAACGAGCAACGCCACAGCACCCGCGTCGATTGCTCGCTGAGCAAGTTCATGGCCGTCTACGTTTTCGCCGGTTACACACACGAACAGCGCCCCTGGCAATACCGCCGCCGTGGAGTGCGTGACATCGGTGATGAGAATTTTGTCGTCGCCAATTAGCTCGTACTCGAAATCTTTCCGACCACACGCGGCGCTCAGTACAGCACCGATCGAAGTGCTGCGTTTCGTATTCATTACTGCTAGTGCGATGGTCCGAGTTCGGCAGGGCGCTTTGCAGGACAACCCGCATCGGTTGCTGATGGTCGAATATCTAGTTCGTTAATCAATACTTGGGCAATGTTTGCAAATACTGGAGCTGCCGCAGTACCACCGAAACGATCCCGGGAGGCCGGATCTGGTTCGTCGATTGAGACCAGCACTGTGAACCGTGGCTGGTCTGCTGGCAAGAAACCCACAAACGATGCGAAGTATGCGCGCGATCCGTCGTCTTTAATGTAAGTTCCGTTGTCTTGGCGTTTGTACCCTGTTCCCGTCTTGCCTGCTGCTGTAAGCCCATTAATCTTTGCCAGCTTCGCGGTGCCGAAACAAACAACTTCGCTCATCAACGTGCGCATAGTCGCAGCAGTTTCAGGCTTGATCACGGGGCGCGTGGCCGAAGCGGCAGCAGGATGGCTGATGCCGTCTTTATCAATAGTTCCAGAAACGATTCTTGGTGCAACATAGTTGCCATCGTTGGCTACAACGTTGACGCCTGCAATCAATTGCAAAGCTGACGACGCGTAACCGTAACCGTACGATGTTGTTACCTTTTCCAAACCTCGCCACTTATCCGCATCGGCCAACAGGCCATTACTTTCACCCGGGAAGTTGAGATCGGTCTTATTCCCGAAACCAAAACTCTTCAAATAGTCGTGCAGTTTTTGCGGCGTCATCGTCTGCGCCACTTGAATGGTGCCGAGGTTCGATGAATCCACCAAAATCTTACGAACGCTCATGTCTTCCAGCGCGTGCGGGTAAGCATCCTTGATCGTTGCTTCCCACTCACTGTCTTTGAAAAATACCTGGGCTCCTGGAACCTTAAACGTGGAGTTTGATTGAACTGTCCCCTCGTTAAGGGCAGCCGAGATACTGAAAACCTTTGCTACAGACCCTGGCTCATAGGCCTCTACCGCAGCGAAGTTTCCCGAATCTGCAGAGTACGTACCGTCTTCGTTGCGGCGCATCGTAGACATCGCATAGATCTCGCCCGTTTTGGAATCCATCACGATCGCCGTGCCACTTTTCGCGTTTAGTCGAGCCGTCTGTTGCGTCAAAATGGTGTCAACTTGAAACTGAATGTTGCGATCGATCGTGGTCACCAAATCGGAGCCTGCAATTGCCTCCACGCTTTGATCTGCCCCTGTGGCAATCGATTGACCCTTGCTGTTCACTTCACGCACGGACTTGCCATCCACGCCTGTAAGAGTTTCGTTAAAGAGGATCTCGAGGCCGGCAATGCCAACGCCGTCTGGATCCGTGCGGCCGACTAGCGCGCGCAGGCCTTCCGATGTGATTGCTCTGCTGGGTTCTCGATACGAAGAAATGCCGGGTAGCTGCAATGCAACAATTGCATCTGCAATCTCTTGCGGGGCCTGTCGAGAAATGAATACGAAACTTCCCTTGCTTTGCAGCTTCTCGGCAAGCGCGATTTCCTCTTCTGGAGTGATCTGCAATATTCCAGCCAATGCGCGGGCCGTCGCGATCGGGTCGATGACTGCCGAAGGATCGGCGAAAACTGTGCGAGTTGGGACCGGCAGTGCAAGCTCAAGGCCTTGCCTGTCCAAAATTGATCCGCGCTCGGCACGAACCGTGTCCACCCGAGTTCGCTGATCCAAACTTGCTTCGCGGTACTGACTCGAACCAATGGTCTGCAGATAGCCCGTGCGCAACAACATTGTCAGCAACAGCACGGTAACGAGTAAGTACATGGCAACTAGACGAGGCCTGATCTGTCCGCCCTGCAAGTCGGTGGTCATTGACTTGGTTGCTTTACGTGCCCGCTCGCGAACGATCTCCGATGCTTGCCGTGCGTCCCTGCGCGGTCTACGTGTGCCAGTTACAAGGTTCATGGTGCTACTCCTGGAGCCTGCAACGTTGCCAGTGCAGCAAGCGGGTTCGACACCGCAGTTTGTTGTGGTTGAGCGATTGATTTATCCATTTGGCCGGTTGCAACAAGCACTTGCGCAACTACATCTTCTGGGATTTCGGTAAACCTAGAACCGAGCCCCTGCGTCATCCCTTGCATTGCTGCTTCTGTGCGCAAATAGTCTGGGGCGATAAGTAAGGTTTTTTGTTGACGCAATTCGTCGGTGTAAATGCGCGCAAGTCGGACTTCCTTGCTGATGTGATCCAACTTCAACTGCTGTTGTGCAATGAACGCCTGGAAACCAATGACCACTGCGATAAGCACGAACATGCCAAAGACAGCTGTGGCAACGAACGAAATGGTTGCCTTCGTTGCGGGTGGTACGACAGTGAGATGGCGTTCAGGGGGTGTCGAAACGACTGGACGAGTGTTGCGCCGTGGCGCCCTCGCGGTCGAAATCGCTAACGCCATCTCAGCTGCCTACCTTTTCAATCACGCGAAGACGCGCAGAAGATGCGCGTGGATTGAGTTCAATTTCACGAGCACTTGGGCGCTCGGCAACTTTCACCTTGCGCACCAATTTGTTGGCCGACTGGTGATGCTGGAACGGAGACGCAACCGTTTGTACCAGTGGGTTCGACTCGGCATCACGAAACGCTTGCTTCACGATGCGGTCTTCACCAGAGTGATACGACAACACCGCTACTCGCCCACCGGGTGCTGTAGCCCGTATTGCGTCGTGCAACGCTCGGGGCAAAATGTCGAGTTCCTTGTTCACTTCGATTCGAATTGCCTGAAAGGTGCGCTTTGCTGGGTGCCCACCGGTTCTGCGTGCTGGCGCAGGGATCGCATTTGCGACGATTTCCGCCAGTTGCGTTGTGTTGGCAATGGGCCGCGCAGCAACAATTGCCTTTGCGATACGAAACGCAAATCGTTCGTCGGCGTTGTTGCGAAGCACATCAGTCAACTGCTGGACTTCGTAACCATTCACAACATCGGCAGCGCTGAGTTGTGCGTTCGTGTCCATGCGCATATCCAGAGGGCCGTCTTGGCGATACGAAAATCCTCGATCTGCCATGTCCAACTGCGGCGACGAAACCCCGAGGTCGAACAATGCGCCGCTGATCGAATCAATGTTGCGCTGCGCCAGGAAGGTATCGATCGAATCGAACCTTCCTCGCTGAACATCCAACCGCTGAGCGATATCGGCCGAGTTTGCGCGAAGGGCAGTTGCATGTTCGATAGCCATGTCGTCCTGATCGATCCCCAAAACGGACATCCATGGATAGGCCTCGAGCAAGCGAGTGGTGTGACCCGCTCCGCCGAGCGTCGCGTCTATAACTACGCCGTGGGGAACTTCGCCGAATAGAGCGACGATTTCTTCGGCCATAACTGGCGAGTGATCAAATGATTCACGGGTGTGAAAGGTGGCTGACATGATGTTCTGGCTCGACGCTCGAACGTTGCTCCGGTTATCGGGATTCGCATCTCTGCAGCCCCCCAGCCAACGGTGTCGCCGGGATGTCTCCCCGGATCGACGAGACGAATAGCGGGCGGAGTTGGGGCTGTCCATCTTGTTGACTGAAGGACTGCAGAGATGCGAAGTTGCCGATTTTTAGAGAGCGAACTTCGAAAATGTTGTCGTGCGCTTCCCCTTCCCCGACCTAGAGGCCTGTTCCGGCGATTTGTGTAAGACCTTCGTCGCTGATGCGTTCGTGACGAGTTGGGTCCCAGATTTCTGCGCGATCAAATGAGCCGCTGACAACAACGCGCGAGTTCAGCGTGAGGCCGGCATACGCCCTCAACTTTTCGTCGATGTTGATCCGACCTTGGGCATCAACGGAAACTTCGAAGGTGTTGCTCGCAAGCGCACGTTGTTGATTGCGGTCCATTTCGCCGCGGCGCACCTTTTCGACTGCATCCCGCGCTACTTCCTCAAAGGCCTCTGCAGTGAGAATGTCGACGCACTTGTCGCGGCCAATCGAGAGGTAACAGCGGGGTTCCAAACGGGGACGAAATGAGGCAGGCAATGCCATGCGACCCTTTGGGTCCAATTGCCTCTCGTGCACCCCTACAAACACTCTTGCCTCCGCTGCCCTTGCAAACCCTTGTGGGGCTTGCATTCCCGTACTTACTGCCACTTCGGAGGAGTCCGCACTCCGCTGAAGTACAGACAGGATATCCCCACTTTCCCCCACTTGCAAGGATCTTTCCCCTTTTTTCACCACTTTGTTTTGAGAATGCAGCGGCCAAGGCTGGCTTTATGGACAAGAGGTAACCGCGTGGGATTACGGCAGTAACGGGCTGGATTGCAGTTGCTTCACAACCGCGTTCACCACGGCATCCGTGCTGGCAGTAATCGCCGTTACCCGCTCTTCGATCTGAGAGGGCGCTCCCGGAAGCACACGAAGAAGGGGTGCAAACTGTTCGGGCGCCCACTTGTGAAAGACCGTGCACTGGAACGATGCGTAATCGCGAGTGCGCCTTTGGCTGATGCCGACAACCTTCGACCCTGTTGCCGAGACGGTTACTTCGCCAGGCCCAACACCTGCGAAACAGACCAAGTCGCCCCATGAATCATTGAGCAATGCACCGCGGTGCACTTGTGCTCCATCGATTCCGACCTCTGCCAATGCACGGACCCAGACTTCGCCAAGCCACCACATCGATGTCGAGACGTCGTCGACCCACAACTCGTCGGTCCGCGGGATGACGATGTCGAGCCAAACATGTTCGCCTGGTTCCAGAAATACAACGCCACCTCCGCTTCTGCGGCGCACGACTTCAATATTCCCTCGGGCACATGCATCGGCGTCTACAAGATCCGGCGTTTGGCGCGAGCCAAGCACGAGCGCAGTTTGCCGAATACGAACATCGAATACGGATCGTTCTGGCGTAAATGTTCGTGCGTGTTGTTCAGATGCGCTGCAGTGCAGTTGCTGCACCACCCATTGCGCGTTAAGAGGCTTGGGCAAGATATTGCTTCCACACCTCGGGCACACTGCCCACTGAAACAGTGACCCAAGCAAGTTCGCGCGGAACTAGCGGCACAGAAGCAAGTGCCATGCCGGCTTCCTCTGGCGTTCGGTCGCGCTTACGCAAATTGCACGGCCTGCACGCTGCAGTCACATTTTCCCAGACGTTCATCCCTCCGCGCGAGCGCGGAAGAACATGGTCGATGCTGTCCGCAACTCCCCCGCAGTATTGGCATCGGTGGTCGTCTCGAGCGAACACAGCGCGTCGCGACAAAGCTGTTCGTCGGTGATACGGAACCTTGACCACGTATCGCAGCCGAATCACAAGAGGCGAAGGAATGCTTAAGGTCTCGGCATGGATGTGCGTGCCATCGTCTTCAACAATCTCGGCTTTACTCGACAGCACCAGGCACACAGCCCTTCGGGCGGACACCACACTCAGCGGCTCGTAAGTTGCATTAAGAACGAGCGCGCTTCTCATGGTTCAGCCTCGGCGTCGCCCGTTCGAGCGGTTGGTACTGTGCCAATCTCGAGACCATTCCAAGTAATCGATCACGTCATATATATAGGGGTCGTGTTCGGCCGTTCCGTATTGGGTAATCAAACGAAACTGGACATACGCCTTTGCTGGGACTGGCAGGAATGGTGCTCGTGTCCACCAACGATTGGGGATCATTCGCCAGCCCTGGCGAACTGCGGTCACCCATAACCAGGGGCGCACGACAATCGCTAACAAGAGGCCGAGATATGTCCGAACACTCATCTCATCAACCCGGCTTCGGTTCCTTCGGCAATCCAAGCACCATCTCGACGATGATATTGCGCTGTATTTGTGAAGAGCCGGCATAAATAGTGCCAGCTCGAGCGTTCATGAAGGTCATTGCCCAACTCATTGAGTCGTT
>CAINLH010000117.1 GCA_903850275.1 uncultured Acidimicrobium sp. | reverse complement strand
CGAAACTTCGTAATCGCCAACGTCGTATGTTTGACCAATGGCGGTGGTGTGCGGCTCCATGAATTTGCCAATGAGGTTGATGCGTCGCACTTCGGCCGCGTCCTTGCCGATCTCTAATGCGAATAGATCCATTGCTCGCTCGATGGCTGCCGTTGCTTCTGGCCGCCCCGCACCGCGATACGGCACGGTTGGAGTGGTATTCGTGACGACCGAAATGGTACGAACCTCAATCTTTGGGATGTCGTACACGCCAGATGCCATCGGCCTTGTCATAAACGGGGCGAGAATTGCGCCCACGTCCACCCAGGCGCCCGAATCTTGAAGAACTTTCAGTTGGTAGGCGCTTACTTTTCCGTCTCGCGAACCACCAATGCTGATGTACTGAATTTGCGCGCGGCCGTGGCCGAGCGCAACCATCGACTCGCTGCGTGTTTCATGCCAGCGAATTGGCCGACCTGCCTTGGCTGAGATTTTTCCAAGCAAAATCTCTTCGGGGTATGCGCCAATTTTTGCGCCGAAGCCACCGCCAACATCGGGAGTAATGATTCGAGCCTGCCCAAGTTGCAGACCATTTGCGGCCAAGATGGTGTCGCGCGCGCCTTGCGCGCCTTGAGTAGACAACCACTGGATCAGTCGGCCGTTTGTGTCCCACATCGCTGCCGAACCGCGAACTTCTAGTGGGCAAGGCGCTACGCGCTGGTTGACGAAGCGGCCACGAACAACAACTTCGCAATCGGCGAACAACTCATCGCCGGTGAGGTCTGGCATTCCAAGTGCGGTGGTGTCAAACACAATGTTGCTTCCAACACCTTCGAAGATCAGTGTGTTGCTGTCCATGGCTTGCTCGATATCGATCAGCACTTCGAGTGGTTCGTAATCGATGATCACTCGTTCGACAGCGTCTTCGCCTTGGTCTGCACGTTCGGTGAGAATGACTGCGATTGGCTCGCCAACATAGCGAACCTTTTCTGTTGCAAGCATCGTGCGCAACGCGGTTGGGTTATATGTTGCAGGCGTTGGCTGCAGCCCAAGATCGGCGGCTGTATAGATCGCAACTACGCCGGGGGCCAGCAGCGCTTCGGAAACATCAATGCCAAGAATGTTGGCGTGGGCAACAGTGGAGCGCACGTAAGTTGCGTGCAGTGCACCCGCCAGCAGTGGTTCGTCGTGTAAGTCGTCTACATAGACGCCACCCGTCGTCAGAAATTTGGGGTCCTCTTTGCGAAGGACACGATTACCCAAAATGCTTCCTGCCACGCCTGCTCCAATCAATTGACTGGTCGTAGGTTAGTTAGCGCAGGTTAGAAGTGCCTGATTAGGGAGCCAATGGGTCGAGGGTAATTTGGCCGCGCGCTTCTTGTGCGGCCACGTCCAGCGTGCGCAGCATCAAAATGGTGGACACAACGGTGTACGGCCATCGCTCGGGCATGGTGGTGGAAAGCGCAGGCAAATCCATCATTGGCACGCGTCGCTCATTTGGGTACAAGTAGCCAAGCTGGGTTCGGATTGCGTCGCGAAGGCCAGCGGGCGACTGCAAGTTGCGCACCTGATCCTGCATTTCTTCGACGATGTCTTCGAACGCCGCGTATTCGGCTGTCTTGGCTTCTAACGCATCACGTTGATTGAGCCAAGTGCGAACTGGGAAAACAAACAGGGCAGTTGCAAGTGCAATGACGACGGCGATGGCGAACGGTTTGATGGCAAAGCGCAGCGAACGATTGCGAACGAGATGGAGATCCGTATTTGCCACGCCTCTATTGTGGCGCGTGAGGCAAGTGGTTTCGTGGCAAACGCGCCAATTGGGTGCTGTTATCGCGGGTTGAGAGCGTCTGCGCCAAGAAATTTGGCCTTTGAGCCAAGTTCATGTTCGATACGCAGCAGTTGGTTGTATTTTGCAACGCGGTCGCTTCTGGCTGGCGCGCCAGTTTTGATTTGACCGCAGTTAGTTGCCACCGCCAAGTCGGCAATGGTCGAGTCTTCGGTTTCGCCACTGCGATGACTCATCACGCTGGTGTAACCATTCTTTGTTGCAAGTGCAATGGTGTCGAGCGTTTCCGTCAGTGTGCCGATCTGATTGACCTTGATCAGCACGCTGTTTGCAGCGCGCTCGCTAATTCCTTGCTGCAGTCGTTGCACGTTGGTCACGAACAGGTCGTCGCCAACGAGTTGAATTTTGCTTCCCAATTTTGCGGTGAGTGTCGACCAACCTGCCCAGTCGTTTTCGGCCATGCCGTCTTCAATGGAAACGATTGGGTATTTGTTGGCAAGCATCTCCCACCAGTCGGCCAACTCTTGGCTTGTTAACGATTTGCCTTCGGAGGCCAAGTGGTATTTGCCGTCTTTAAACAACTCGCTCATTGCCGGGTCGAGTGCAATGCTGATGTCCTTGCCGGGAACAAAGCCCGCGGCTTCAATTGCGTCTACCAAAATTGAGATTGCATCTTCGTTGCTTGCCAAGTTCGGTGCAAAGCCACCCTCATCGCCAACAGCAGTTGCCATCTTTCGGTCGTGAAGAAGCGATTTCAATGTTTGATATGTTTCGACACCCCAGCGCAGCGCCTCGGAAAAACTTGAGGCACCGATTGGCATCACCATAAATTCCTGCAAGTCGACGTTGTTGTCGGCATGTGCGCCGCCGTTGATCACGTTCATCATTGGCACAGGAAGTACGCAGGCATCGTTGCCGCCAACCGAACGATAGAGAGGCATCTTGCGCTCGGCGGCAGTGGCGTGAGCTAAGGCCAGGCTGACTCCCAAGATGGCGTTTGCACCAAGGCGGGATTTGTTTTGTGTGCCGTCGAGTTTGCACAGCGCATTATCAATGGTCGCTTGGTCGTCTGCGGGCTTCCCGTTGAGCGCCGCTGCAATCTCGGTGTTGACGTTGCCAACTGCATTAAGCACGCCCTTGCCGCGATAGCGCTTGCCGCCGTCGCGCAATTCGGCTGCTTCGTGCTCACCCGTGGACGCACCGGATGGCACGATCGCGCGTCCGAATGCGCCAGATGACAACACCACTTCCACTTCAACGGTTGGGTTGCCGCGGGAGTCGAGAACTTCGCGGCCCAGAATTTTGCTGATATTGCTCATTCGGAAATAGTAGTAAACGCCTTCGCTTCGTCCCACAACGAATCGAGCAGTTCCAGTGTTGCTGTTTGCAAGTCGATATTGCGTTGAGCAGCAAGAGTCTCCACGATCTCGAAGCGAGCACGGAATTTGTCGCTGGCAAGTCGGAGCGCTGATTCGGCATCGTGGCCAAGATGGCGGGCCAAATTGACCACGCTGAAGAGCAAGTCTCCCAATTCCATGCTGGCGGCTTTGTCGTCGTTCAGTGCCGAGGCCTCGAGCAGCTCTTGCGACTCCTCGGCGATCTTTTCAAATGCACCAGCAGCGTTCGGCCAATCGAAACCTACGTCTGCCGCACGCTTTTGAATCTTTGTTGCATACGAAAGCGCGGGGGAGGCTTTGGCTACACCGCTGAAAATGGAATCTGATTTCTTGTCGTTGTTCTTTCGTTCTTCGCGCTTCACCGCGTCCCACGTGCCAACTACATCGTCGGCGCTTGTGGCCACAGTGTCGCCAAAAACATGCGGATGTCGGCGCACCAACTTGTCGTGAATGGAACGAGCAACATCGGCGAGGGTGAACCGACCCTGCTGTTCGGCAATCGTGGAATGAAATTCCACTTGATACAACAAGTCGCCCAGTTCTTCAATCAGTGCTTCGTCGGTGTCTGGGTTGTCGGCATCTAGTTGCTGAATCGCGTCAACCACTTCGTACGCCTCCTCAAGCAGATGCTTGATCAGAGAGTCGTGTGTTTGCTCGATATCCCACGGACATTGTTCGCGAAGAGTGCGGGCAAGCTGATGCAGCTTCACCATCTCTCCGGCAATGGGCTGTGCAAGTTGCGGGATGTACAAAGTGGTGAGGTGGTCGGGGGGAAGCACACGATCCAGTTCTTGCCACGTTGTGTGCTCCACGCGCTGATCGGGCAGGCCCAGATGATGCAACAACACAACTGGCTCGTTGCCGATAGCTGCATCGAATGCCAATTTCACGTCGGAAAGAACCCAGTCGGCGTGTGTCTGCGCAACCAGTAAAGGCCCGCGTTCACCCGCCGCCTCGATGGCGAAACGGTGGCCGTCGATGAGGCGCACTCCGGCATTGACGGGGTCGATTCCAAGGGTTTCCCACGCCAAGTCCAGAAAACTCATGGCGGGTAGAACCGAAACAGTTACTCGCGCATCGGTTCGCAACGCAGCGACACTCGACTCCAATATCAGTGGCGATCCGGGAACCGCATACAAAATTTCGCCGTGCTCGATGGCCGATGCAACAAGTTGCTCGGTGATTGCCGAGTACACCTCGTCAAATGTGTCCAAAGTTTCGTACAAGTCGTCGAAACTTGTTGCGGTGGGCATCAAGTCGGCCGTTGGGTGACGACGAGTGCGAATGAATTGTGTTTTGATCCGTGCAATTGCTTGCAGGGTTGCGTCGGTAACTGTGTCGCGCGGACCAGGCCCAAGACCAACGATGACGATTTGGGCAGTCACGAGGGCACGTGCGTTAGCTTGCGACGATTTTGCCGCTGGCAGGGTTCCAGATTCCGTATTCGGATGCCACGGTTATCTTGCCTGTTGCAAGCAAACCGTTAAGCAACATTTCGCCGGGAGTTTTTGCGAGCAGTGCAAGGAGTGATGCCTTCACGTCATCAAACGGCCTGATCAGCACAACGTGGTATCCGAACGACGACTTGATTGGCCCTGTGGCGACGCCAGTCTTTGCTGCCAACACACCCTTCACGAAATCGATATCAAATTGTGTCTGATAATCAGTCAGCAAGATGCAGTCGCCATCGACGCTTCCCAACACTCCACCAGTTTCGCTGGCATTCGGTTCGATGGAGTATTCGCCGGCGACTGCCTTAAATGTTGCACCATCATTCAATTTCTGCAGAACTTCTTTTGTGGTCGCTTCTTCCTTGACCAAAATGTGCTGCACGCACAGTGCGCCAACAGAAGCCGCAGCTGTTTCATACATTGTTGCCACGTCAGCTTCGCTTGGAGCCTTCACGCGAGCAAGCGCGAGGTCGGCGCTATTGAGTTCGATGATGAGTTCTTGCAGTTCTTTGCCCAACGTGTCGAAACCCGCATCTTGTGTTACTTGATCGGTGACTGTCTTGCGATCGGCATCGGTGATTGCTTCGCCGTATTGCTCTAGAACAATTTCTGTTGCCTTGCCGCGCAGAAGTGCACCGAGTACTGACCTGCTTGCATCGCCAGAAGCCACACCATTCTCAAGCGTAAGTTGGCCCGCGTCGGCCAATTGGGTGATGGCCATGTCGAGTGTTTCGTCGGAAATGGATTGGCCTTCAATGTTGACTGCCTCGTTGACTGCGGCCGAACCACATGCACTGAGTGTTACAAGTGCTGCGATGGATACGGCAAATACAGAGAGTTTGAGGCGTCGTGACATTTCGTCAAGCCTAGTTGGCTGGTTCAAAGAGTTGCTGTAGGAAGTCGATGAGATATGGCACTACTTCGTGTTCGATTAGTTTGCCTGTTGATGTGCGAGGCAGGGTGATGGTGAGCAGACCCAACTTTTCGTTCCAATCTGGGTGTTGCGCAATGCGCTTCAGTCTCATGGTCTGGCTTGCTTTCAGCATCACAGGCGTCATTCGTGCACGGCCATCGGCCACAACCAATTCGGTCAAACCAACTCGATGGCATTCCGCACGCAATTGACCAACCCCGATGAGGGCAAGCGCCGGCTCGGGAAGTGGGCCGTATCGGTCGAGCCACTCGGCGCGAATGTCTTCAACATCAGCGCTTGATGTGACATCGGCAAGCCTGCGATATGCATCCAGTCGAGATTCTTCTTTGACCACGTAGTCGCCTGGAAGAAATGCATTGCTTGGTACGTCAAGCTTGAGTTCTGGAATTGGTGAGGGGACAACCTCGCCTTTCATTTCGGCAACTGCCTCGGTGACTAGTTGGCAGTAGAGGTCGTAGCCAACTGCTGCGATGTGCCCGCTTTGTGCTTCACCAAGCAAGTTGCCTGCACCACGAATTTCCAAATCGCGCATAGCAATTTTGAAACCACTTCCCAATTCGGTTGCCTCGCCGATGGTTTTTAGGCGTTCGTATGCATCTTCCGACAACGCCCGACCTCGAGGATGAAAGAGGTATGCGTATGCTCGCGAGCCGCTGCGACCAACACGACCACGAATTTGATGCAACTGTCCGAGACCAAGCAAGTCGGCGCGTTCGACGACGAGCGTGTTCACCGACGG
>CAINLH010000116.1 GCA_903850275.1 uncultured Acidimicrobium sp. | reverse complement strand
GGCTTCAGTACCGATGCGGCAACGCTTGAAAAGATTCGAGATCAGTGGCCAGAGTTCATCGATCCGCTGATGCGTTATCGCGAATTTGAAAAACTTCGTTCTACGTATGGCGAGGGTCTGATTCAGTCCGTAGCAAAAGACGGAAGAATTCATGCAACCTTTAACCAGATGGTTGCCCGGACTGGCAGGCTCAGCAGCGATCAACCAAACCTGCACAACATCCCAGTGCGTTCAGACGAGGGAAAAGTCTTCAGAACAGCATTTGTGCCTTCAGATGGCAACATGTTCATGGTTGCCGATTACAACCAAATCGAACTTCGTTGCATAGCTCACCTCGCAAACGACCCCGGCCTGATCGAAGCCTTCACTAATTCGGTGGACGTCCATGCGGTAACTGCCGCAAGAGTTTTTTCTGTTGAAACCAAAGACGTAACGTCGGCCATGCGCGCGCAAGCGAAGATGGTTTCTTACGGCCTTGCGTATGGAATGGAAGCATTTGGGCTGAGTCAGCGTTTGGCTATCGGCGTTGACGAAGCAACAAAGATTCTCGACGCGTATTTCATTGCATTTCCAAATGTGCGTCGCTACATGGATGAAACAGTTGCTGAGGCACGTAAGCGTGGTTACACCGTCACCTTGTTTGGTCGACGACGTCCCATTCCAGAATTGAACAATCCAAACTTCCGCATCCGACAGGCAGGCGAGCGTCAGGCTATGAATTCGGGTATTCAGGGTTTGGCTGCCGATATTTTTAAGGTTGCATTGGTGCACATCGACGATCAGCTTTCTGAGGCCAATCTAGAAAGTCGCGTAATTCTTCAAGTTCACGACGAAGTGATTATCGAAACACCTCCACATGAACGCGAGCAGGTGAATGATCTGGTGTTGGCTGCGATGAAGAATGCGGCATCGCTTTCAGTCCCTCTCGAAGTCAATGCAGCATGGGGGGAAACCTGGGCTGATGCAAAGGCGTAATTGGTGACACAGAAGGATGCGCATTGGTTCGAATCGGTTGCCCGATACCTCGGTGATTCATACCTGAAGTACTCGTTCACAAAAGGCACTAAACAAGAGATTGATTTTCTTGTTGAAGCGTTGCCACTCGTCGGAGGCGATCGAGTCATTGATATCGGTTGTGGGCCTGGTCGCCATTGCAATGAACTTGCGATTCGCGGATACAAGGCATTCGGAATCGACATCAGTGCGACATTTATTGAACAAGCGTCAGCATCGGCAGTAGAAGGCGCCTCGTTTCGGAGACTCGATGCTCGATTGCTCCAGGACGAGATTGAGCTCCATGGCAAGTTCGATGTTGCGATCTGTCTTTGTCAGGGCGCATTTGGCGTGATGTTGGATGACTCAGACGACCTTGACGTGTTGCGGGGAGCGGCGGCAGTGTTGCGTCCAGGAGGGCTACTAGCGCTCAGTGCCTTCAACTCCTATTTTTCTATCCGTCATCACACAGATGCCCAATTTGACGTTGATCGCGGGGTGAGTCACGAAAGGACCGTTCTTAGAAATCCCGCTGGGGAGGAAATGGAAACCGATCTCTGGACGGGTTGCTACACGCCGCGCGAGTTGCGAATGGCCTGTTCGATCGTCGGTCTAGAGGTTGTTCGGATATACGGTGTTGAGCCAGGCAAATATGGGTTAATTGAGCCAAGCGTCGATTTGCCCGAGTATTTGCTGGTGGCCAGAAAACCCCTGTAATTGAGCGCGCCGGGGTAGAAGATCGGCTCCGACTGGTAGCGTTTGCACCCTGTCCTACCGTTGGTAGGTCCGCAGCCAGCAATGGTTGTGCCCATCTCTCCTATCCACCGAAAGAGTTTTATGTCTGATTTACAAACACTGCAATCCCCGCCAATGGGCACCTTCGACGCAGAGGGAAATTACACCCCACGTCAAGTAACAGAACGCGATCTTGGGCAATCATTCGCCGACGCGATCAATGGAACCCTTGTAGAACTCAAAGATGGTCAGCTCGTCACCGGAACTGTTGTCCGAATCACTCGCGACGAAGTACTCGTCGAGATTGGTTACAAAACTGAAGGCGTCATTCTCTCACGCGAGTTGTCGATTCGTAATGACGTAGATCCAAACGAAATCGTCAAGCTCGGCGAAAAGATTGAAACTCTTGTCATCACGCTCGAAGACAAAGAAGGTCGCTTGCTGCTTTCCAAGAAGCGCGCGCAGTACGAGCGTGCGTGGGGCGACATCGAGAAGGTCAAGGCCGTTGACGGAACAGTTGAAGGCCTCGTTATCGAAGTTGTTAAGGGCGGCTTGATTGTCGACATCGGACTTCGCGGATTCTTGCCAGCCTCGCTCGTCGAATTGCGACGTGTTCGCGATTTGGCTCCATACATTGGCCAACGAATTACTGCAAAGATCCTCGAGCTCGACCGCAACCGAAACAACGTTGTGCTCTCGCGTCGTACCTTGCTCGAACAAAATCAGCGTGGAGCACGCGACGAGTTCCTCACCAACCTGAAGGTTGGCGAAGTGCGTAGCGGCCGAATCTCCAGCGTTGTTGCCTTCGGTGCGTTCGTTGATCTTGGAGGCATGGACGGTTTGATCCACGTTTCCGAATTGTCGTGGAAGCATGTTGATAACCCAAGCGCGGTAGTTGCAATCGGTGACGAAGTGACCGTGAAAGTACTCGAAGTCGATCTTGACCGCGAGCGCATCAGCCTCTCGCTCAAAGCAACCCAGCAAGACCCATGGCAAGAATTTGCTAATGGACACCAAGTTGGACAACTTGTGTATGGCCGCGTAACCAAGTTGGTTCCGTTTGGTGGTTTCGTGCAGGTTGGCGATGGCATCGAAGGCCTCGTACACATCTCCGAAATGTCGGCTCACCATGTTGAGGCCCCAGAGCAAGTTGTAACTCCAGGCGAAGAGTTGTGGGTCAAGATCATCGATCTCGATCTCGCTCGCCGTCGCATCAGCCTCTCCATCAAGCAGGCCGCTGAAGGTGGCGAGTTGGCCGAGGAGTATCGCGGCCAGTTCCAAGTTGACGATCAAGGCAACTGGGTGGGTGGCGATGACAGCGCACGCGAAGCTGCTTGGGCAGAGTATTTCGATGCTTCCGCTACAACCGAGGCGACTGCAGCACCTGCAGCAGATGCCCCGGCTGCAGACGCTCCAGCAGCCGAGTAGTCGGGTCGTGTTCGTCGCGCGTGTCGCGGCGATACTGGTGAGATCATGATTCTTCTTGGGCTTACAGGCGGTATTGGCTCCGGCAAATCGTCGGTGGCTCAATTGCTCTCCGCAAGGGGTGCAATTGTCATCGATAGTGATGCCATTGCTCGAGAGATGCAGGCAGCAGAGTCGCCTCTGCTTGCGCAACTGGTCGAACGGTTCGGTGACGTCCTCAACGAGGACGGAAGCCTCAACCGAGCACAGCTTGCGTCAATCGTGTTCCCGTCTCCAGAAAACGTCAAAGCACTCAATGCGATTATGCATCCAGCGATTGGTAAAGAGATGTCTCGAAGGCTGGATGAGCAACGTACGACGAACAACCTTGTAGTGCTCGACATTCCTTTGCTTGTGGAGAATCCTCGTAAAGGTTTGTCGGGTGTCCTCGTTGTAGATATTGATACCGAGTTGGCAGTAGAGCGCGTTGTGAAACATCGAGGGATGGACGCAGACGATGTTCGAGCACGCATCAGCCGGCAATCCACTCGCGAGCAACGGGTTGCAATCGCCGATCGAATTATCGACAACTCCGGTTCTCTGGAAGATCTTGAACGGCAAGTTGAAGACGCTTGGCATTGGGCGCAACAACTGCCAGCGGCAGCGCCTGATGCTGGGTCGATTTAATGACGGCACAAAATAGTGGCCCGCGCTTCGAAGTAGTTGCAGAATATTCGCCTGCGGGTGATCAACCGCGAGCGATTGCGCAGTTATCTGCGGGGATCGAGCGTGGGGATCGCTTTCAGACATTGCTTGGTATTACTGGATCGGGAAAGTCCGCCACTATCGCATGGACCATCGAATCGATTCAGCGTCCAACGTTGATTCTTGCTCCGAATAAGAGCCTTGCTGCCCAATTGGCGCAAGAGATGAAGGAGTTCTTTCCAAAGAACAGGGTGGAATATTTCGTTAGTTACTACGACTACTACCAGCCCGAGGCCTACATTCCGTCCAGCGACACATTCATCGAAAAAGACTCGTCGATCAACGATGAAATTGACAGACTTCGCCATTCTGCAACAGCAGCACTATTGACTCGGCGCGACACCATTGTTGTCGCTTCTGTCAGTTGTATCTATGGAATGGGGAACCCCGAGGAATATCGGGGCAACCTACTGGAGTTGCATGTAGGGGTTGATTACGACCAGCGCAGCATCTTGAAGCGATTGGTGGATTTGCAATACGACAGAAACGACATCGAACTAGGCCGAGGCAACTTCCGTGTGCGTGGAGACACTATCGAGATACAGCCGGCCTATGACGAAACCATCACTCGAATTGAAATGTTTGGCGACACGGTCGAACGAATAACTGTTGTTGATCAACTCACCGGCGAGACGATTCAGGTATTGAATGAAGTGCTTATCTTTCCGGCCACTCACTATGTTGCTGGTGACGAACGCATGCGAAAGGCAATTCTGGGAATTGAACATGAATTGCAATTGCAACTAAAGCAATTCGAGCAAGAGGGAAAGTTGCTGGAGGCGCAGCGAATTAGGCAGCGAACACAGTACGACTTGGAAATGATGGCCGAAGTTGGCTATTGCAACGGCATCGAAAACTACTCAATGCACATAGACGGCCGAAAACCTGGAGAACCTCCGTTTACATTGCTTGACTATTTTCCGGATGACTACCTTCTTGTAATGGACGAGTCGCACGTGACTATTCCTCAGTTGCACGGTCAGTTTGCGGGCGACAGAAGCCGTAAACAAACACTTATCGAACACGGTTTCAGGCTTCCATCGGCTGCGGATAATCGTCCATTGCGTTTCGAAGAAACGATGGAACGGCTCAATCAATGCATCTTCCTATCCGCAACACCAGCGCCATTCGAGCTTCAAACCAGCCAGCAAGTTGTCGAACAGATTGTGCGGCCGACTGGCCTTGTCGATCCCGAAGTGATTGTTCGGCCAACGAAGGGACAAATTGATGACATCATCGCCATGGTCCACGAGAAGATCGCGGTAGGTGACCGAATCCTGATTACTACGCTCACCAAGAAAATGGCGGAAGACTTGAGCGAGTATCTCATCGAGCAAGGGTTGAAAGTGAGATATTTGCACTCAAATGTTGACACCATTCAGCGCATCGAGATATTGCGCGATCTTCGACTCGGCGAATTTGATGTCCTTGTCGGAATCAATTTGCTGAGAGAGGGTCTCGACTTGCCTGAGGTGTCCCTTGTAGCGATTCTGGATGCCGACAAAGAAGGATTTCTGCGGAGCCAAACATCATTGATTCAGATGATCGGACGAGCAGCCCGCAACGTGAATGGCCAGGTGGTGATGTACGCAGACAAGCGAACGGCGGCAATGGAAAAAGCGATTGGCGAAACTCAGCGACGACGTGCGAAACAGATTGCGTATAACACGGAGCACGGCATTGATCCTCAGACCATCCGCAAGGCTGTGGGGAATATATTGTCGGTTCTTCGCCCAGCGGAAGGCATGAAAGCGCCCGGTCGTCAGGATCGCCGCGATCGCGAAAGAGCAAAAGTAGTGAATGAGTTGCGAACATTGCCACAACAGGAATTGGCTCGATTAATACAGACCCTTGAGGAAGAAATGAATCTGGCGGCAACCGAATTGAAATTCGAATACGCAGCTCGATTACGCGATGAAGTAAAAGATTTACGCCGCGAGTTACGCGACGCACAATGACCAATCACTAAGGTTCC
>CAINLH010000115.1 GCA_903850275.1 uncultured Acidimicrobium sp. | reverse complement strand
GTGATTGGCGCACCACGAACTTGCGAAAGGCTGGCGGCAACTAGCGCGGCGTCGATTGCGCCTCGAATGGACGAACCGAAACGCAAGTCGGCATGACTTCTGGTGCGCCTCACTACCTCAACAATTTTTCCAACCCATTCCTCGTTGGGCATCTCACCCGCATTGGCTGCAAGTAGATGACGAGAGACGATTGCCGTTTCCTCTTCGGAGGACTGATACGTCATCGCAATACGACACACTCGGTCGTACACCGCGCTTGAAATGCGTGCAGTGCCAACAGCGTCGAATGGGTTCATTGCTGCAACCAACCGGAAACCTGGGGCGCTTTCAACAACACCTAGCCGCGGGACTGTGATGTTGCCTTCGCTCATGACGGTGATCAACACGTTCAGTGTTTCTTCGGGAATGCGGTTGATCTCTTCCACATAGAGAAGTGATCCTTCGCGCAAGGCAGTAACTAGTGGCCCATCCACAAACACTGATGGTTGATAGCCATCAACCATGACGCGAGCAGGATCGAAGTGACCGACAAGGCGAGCTGGTGTCAGTTCTGCGTTGCCCTCTACAAATGCGAAACCCATTCCCATCGCGCCAGCCATGCTGCGCAACAGCGTTGACTTACCCGTTCCAGGAGGGCCTTCGAGCAAGATGTGGCGGCCGGCGATAAGCGCGGCCACCAACAACTCCCGTTCGCGCTTGCGCCCAACTACATCGTTACCGATTGAACGCAATATCTCGCTTGTAGGGCGTAGATCAGCCATATTTGATGACGCCACGGATATTTTCTCCGTCGCGCATCGCGCGGTATCCCTCGTTGATGTCATTCAACGAATACTCCTGCGTTACCAATCCGTCCAAATCAAGTTGGCCTTCGCGGTACAAGCCGAGCAGCTTCGGAATGTCCGAGCGTGGGTTACCAGAACCGAACAACGATCCAACCAATTGTTTTTCCATCAGTGTGAGATCGAGCAGGCTCATTGATGCGCCGTACTCCATTGCGGGGTGAATGTTGGTGACTACTACGCGACCACGCTTTGCGGTGAGCGCCATTGCCTCACCGATCAATGCTCCGTTGCCGACACCCATGGTCATGATCACTTTATTGGCCATGGTGCCCCAAGTGATTTCCTGAAGTAGTGGCAAAGCTTCGGCCATCGAGTTGGCGGTGTGTGTTGCACCAAACTCCATTGCCTTTTCGCGCTTGAACTCGATTGGGTCAATTGCAACAATTCGCTTTGCACCAGCAATGCGGGCACCTTGAATTGCGTTTGCTCCGATGCCGCCAACACCTACTACGACAACCGTGTCGCCTGGTGCAACCTCGGCTGCATAAACACTTGAGCCCCAGCCAGTAACAACGCCGCAACCGAGCAAGCAAGCGCGGTCAAGTGGAACATCTTTTTCAATCTTGATGCAGCTCGCCTCGTGCACAACCGTGTGTTCGGCGAAGGTGCCGAGCAAGCACATAATGCCCAGATCCTTGCCATCTTTATGGTGACGCGAAGTCTGGTCACCAATTTGTTTGCCTGTCGCCATGTACGCACCAAGGTCGCACAGGTTCTGATGTCCTGTCGAACAACTTACGCAACGTCCACATGAAGGAATAAAACCAAATACCACGTGATCGCCTGGCGCCAACCAGCTGACGTTTGAGCCAACTTGTTGCACGACTCCTGCGCCTTCGTGGCCACCAATGATCGGCAATTCAAACGGCAAATCTCCCGTCACCAAGTGCTCATCCGAGTGGCACATGCCGGAAGCGGCAAGTTTGACCAACACTTCGTTCGGGCCCGGCGCATCAAGTTCAATTTCCTCAACCGACCATGGTGCATTCAATTCCCACAACACCGCTGCCTTCGTCTTCATGTTGTCCCCCTCGTTCGATTGCCCCGAAAGCACGATGCCCTCGGAGTCACGGCTCTTATTGTTGCCGAGTACGTCACCCTGACGCTAGCCAGACCACCGAACCCTGAGTATTGTGTGTATCCATGAACCCAGACGCGCCTACTACGAGCGAAAATCACGAAACTTCAGCAGCCGGCCAAAATGCCACAGCCGTTGTTTCCACCCTTCGCCCACTTGCCGACGAACTGTTGATCGAAGAGATCTCCATCGATGGCATGTGCGGCGTGTACTGATCCGTAGCTGCTCAATGACTATTTCCCTGCAGTCGTCTTGTGAACTGCATCCCCAAGTTGCCCTACGCCCGGAGCCGTTCGGTGCACTTGCCTATCACTACGGCAATCGCAAACTCATTTTTCTGAAACATCCCGACGTGGTTTCGGTAGTGAAGACAATGTCTGATCACGAAACACTCGAGCGAGCACTGCAAGCAAACGAAGTAGATCCATCGCGCTGGCCAAGTTTTGTAAGCGCACTCGACTCGCTTGCAGCATCGGACATTATTCGTGTCCGCTAAAGCACTCACCGAGCAGTTGAAGAGTGGGCTTGATGCCCCAATTTGCTTGACGTGGGAATTGACTTACGCGTGCAACTTGCAATGCGTTCATTGTTTATCAAGTAGCGGTCGTCGCGACCCACGCGAACTAGATACTGCACAAGTTAAGGATGTTCTCGATCAACTTCGAGACTTGCAGGTTTTCTACATCAACATTGGTGGCGGCGAGCCAATGATCCGCAAAGACTTTTTCGAAATTCTCGAGCATGCAGAGTCAAATGGCATCGGTGTGAAGTTTTCGACGAACGGAACGTACATCACCGCCGAAAATGCGAAGCGCATGGCGGCAATGAACTATCTCGATATTCAAATAAGCCTCGATGGCGTTGACGCCAAGACCAATGACGCAGTTCGTGGCGAAGGTTCGTACGCAGCATCCATTGCAGCAATGAACTTTTTACGCGATGCGAATTTTGGTCAATTCAAGATCTCTGTAGTGATGACCCGACACAACGTCGACCAACTTGATGCATTCAAGGCGCTGGCCGACGAATACGGTGCGCAATTACGAATAACGCGCTTACGCCCATCGGGCCGTGGCGCCGACACGTGGGACGAGCTGCACACCACTCAAGCACAACAGCGACAGATTTATTCTTGGCTATCGCAAGCCGGCGACAACGTGCTAACGGGAGATTCGTTCTTCCATCTCAATGCACTGGGCGAGTCGCTTCCTGGCCTCAATTTGTGCGGTGCTGGTCGAGTGGTTTGTCTGATCGACCCAATTGGTGATGTTTACGCCTGCCCGTTCGTAATTCATGAACAGTTCAAAGCAGGCTCGGTGCTTTCCGAAGGCGGATTTGCAAAAGTGTGGAAGTCGAGCGACTTGTTCCTGTCGCTGCGCGAACCAGAATCTGCCGGTGCATGCGCATCGTGCGACAGTTACGACCCATGTCAGGGTGGTTGCATGGCAGCGAAATTCTTTACCGGTCTCCCACTCGACGGGCCAGACCCAGAATGCGTGAAGGGTCATGGCGAGGAATTATTAAAGGTTGCAAAGCTCAACATCATTCCTAAACCGTCAATGGATCATTCGCGGTCAATCAAAGTGAGGGTCAATGTCTGACGTCAATCCAGTACTCATCGTGAGTGCCCTGATCGTGTCGTATTTTCTCGGCACAATTCCTAGCGCGCTTATTGTTTCCAAGCGCGGCGGCATTGATGTCACGGCAGCAGGGTCGGGCAACCCCGGCACATCCAACGTCGTCCGTCTTCTCGGTTGGAAGTACGGACTCGTGGTGTTTGTCGCCGATGTTCTGAAGGGTTCACTGGCAGTTGGCATTGGTGGATGGGTCGCTGGTGAACGAGTTTCATTTTTCGCTTATGCCTGCGGTTATGCAGCCGTAATTGGACATACATTCCCTGTCACAAGAAAATTTCACGGTGGTAAAGGCGTTGCCACAGGTGGCGGCGCAATGTATGTCTTGTATCCGTGGATGAGCCTGGTGCTGTGCACATCGTGGTTCGTACTTCGTAAAGCCACCGGCAAGTCGGCTGTGGCTTCGTTGATCATCACCATTGCCGTACCTATATATGTCGTGTTCATTCGCCAAGTGCTGTGGGAAGACTTTGCTGCGCTTGGGCTTGTCGTATTAATCATTCTGCGCCACATACCTAACATCAAGCGGCTTCGTAATAAAGAAGAAAACGCGGCATAGCGCAACTATCCACATGCCCCCCTACATCAACGAATTCTTCGACTGGCTGAAGGATTTTTCCTCGTCGCCCTGGTTCTATTTAATTATTTTTGTAATCGCGGTTTTTGACTCGGTACTACCAGTGGTTCCAAGCGAAACATTGGTCATCATCGGTGGAGTTGCAGCAGGTTCTGGGTCATTGTCAATCACATTGGTGGTGTTGTGCGCTGCTAGCGGCGCATTTATCGGCGACAACATGTCGTACTTGCTGGGGCGCGAAGCAAGTGACGCCATAACCCGGCGCTACACCAAAACCGAACGGGGCAAACATCGACTGGAGACAGTCATTCACCAAATTCACGAGCGTGGCGGGCTATTGCTCATCACCGCGCGGTTTATTCCAGGTGGACGCACCATCCTCACCCTTGCCTGCGGAATTACGCGCCAAGATCGAAAATGGTTTGTGCAATGGGCGGCTGCTGCTGCCTCCATTTGGGCCTTATATGCATCCTTGCTTGGCTTCATTGGCGGCAAAACCTTCGAAGACAACCACACACTGGCTTTCGGTGTCGCCTTTACCACCGCCATTTCCGCAACCGTGCTTATCGAATTGGTGCGCATGGCGCGTAAGAAATTGCGGTCACGCGCCTCGTAGCCTGATCGCGTGGCCGAAAAACACGCGCTCGCATCAGTTGCATCGACGGACATCACTGCGCGCGATTTCACCATTGTTGCGGTACCTCTTGGGTCGTGCGAACAACACGGCCCACACTTGCCGCTTGGAACCGACTCGATCATCGCTGATTACCTCTGCCAACAACTGGCGTCTCATCTTGCATCCATCGTTGTCGCGCCAACCATCGCAATCTCTGCCAGCGGCGAACATGCGGGTTTTGCGGGAACACTTTCCATTGGCACCGATGCACTGTCAACGGTGCTGACCGAACTTGTGCGCTCGGCCGACTGGGCGGACGCCGTGATTTTTGTCAATGGCCACGGCGGAAACGCAGAGGCTGTTACTCGTGCGCTACGTACAGCAAAACTGGAAGGTCGCAAAGCCTTTGCTTGGTGGCCTTCCCTTCCAGATGCCGACGCCCACGCAGGCTTTGCAGAGACTTCAATGATGCTGGCAATAGCGCCGCAACTTGTTGACATGTCGCGTGCGCAAAAAGGAAATACTGCTTCGCTTGCCGAACTCGAACCAGCTCTACGTGCGGAAGGAATACTTGGTGTAAGTGCCAACGGCATCCTCGGCGACCCGCGCGATGCAAATGCACAAAATGGTTTTGATTATCTCAATCAACTTCGACAGTCGCTCTCCGAATTTGTTTTGGAGCACTGCTTGATAGCGGTTAACCCATGAGCACAAGCCGATTCATCGTTGATCCGTCGTGGAGACGGCCTGCAAGAGGCAAGACCGTCTTTGCGGGGTCCCCCATCAAGTTGTTCTCACTAAGTGCCGAAGGAAAAGCAATTGTCGAAGCAATCGAGCACGGGCAGTTGCTTCCCGATGGGCACGAACCACTTACCTCTCGCTTGCTTGATGCTGGCGCAATTCACCCTCTGGTGATGCCTGGTGACGAATGCGCCTTCAATGCGCTCGACGTAACCGTTGTCATTCCTGCATTGGTTCGAAATGAAAACGACAGTCGATTACTACAGCGCCTTGTGGAATCGTGTTCATTCGTGGCCGCAGTCATTGTGGTCGACGACTGCTCCCCTGTGTTGCTACCTCATCTTCCATCGGCTCAGGTGGTTCGCGCTGATTTGGCTGGCGGCCCAGGCGCAGCGCGCAATATCGGCTTGCATTTGGTGGCAACACCACTGGTTGCGTTTATCGATCTTGATGTATCGATTACGCCAGAAACCATCAATGAAATGCTGGCCTACTTCAACGTGCAACGCGTTGGCCTAGTTGCGCCTCGCGTGTGTTCCAAGCCCGGTGCGGACATCATCTCGCAGTACGAAACCTCACGTTCTCCGCTCGACTTAGGCGCAGTCGAGGCACGTGTTCGTTCGGGCACTCGCGTGAGTTATGTTCCAAGCGCAATGTGGCTTTGCCGAACATCTGCACTTCGTGAAATTCATGGTTTTGATACTTCACTCAATGTTGGTGAGGATGTTGATGCGGTTTGGCGTCTCGACAAAGCGGGCTGGCAATGTCGCTATCAGCCGAATGCATCGTGCACACACGAGCCACGCAATTCCGTTAAAGAGCTCGTCAGTCAACGCATCTCCTACGGCACGTCTGCGGCCACACTCGCAAAAAAACATCGTGGCGCGTTGGCACCCGTGCGTGTGAGCGGATTTAGCGCGGTTATTTGGGCGCTGATAGTTGCCGGCTTCCCAGGCATAGGTGCACTTGTTGGTTTTGGAACTGTGGTTGCTCTTGCGCGAAAACTGCGCGCTACACCAGACGCGCCGCGCGAAGCACTTCGACTTGCCGGATTGGGAAATTTGCATGCTGGACGATCAATTGCTTCGGCAATTACACGAGTGTGGTGGCCGCTCGCCGTCGTGCTTGCGCTGGTGTCCCGACGCGCAAGAGTGGTACTTCTTGCTTCCGCGGTTATTCCTTCGATGTACGAATGGTGGAAAAATCGACCAAGCATCGACCCGCTCCGTTACACCGCGCTTCGGGCGTTAGACGACGGCGCGTACGGCGTTGGTGTTTGGAAAGG
>CAINLH010000114.1 GCA_903850275.1 uncultured Acidimicrobium sp. | reverse complement strand
CGGCGTGCTTGTTGTGGATGGCTGGACCGAGGCCTATTACACAGAGTTTTCGGGGTCGAGCGGCAAGGGCGACAGGCCGCTTGTAGTCAGCTACAGCTCTAGCCCACCGGCAGAAGTGCTGTTTGCCAACCCACCGATCTCCGAGGCAGTTACTGCAGTTGCTTCGCTCACGTGCTTCGAACAAATTGAATACGCGGGAATTTTGCGCGGCAGCAAACATGTTGAAGAGGCGAAACTGCTCATTGATTACCTAACCGATCTCGCTTTTCAAAACGACATGCCTCTGACGCAGTTTGTGTTCCCCGTGCACAGCGGCGCAACCCTGCCAGACGCCTTCACACAGTTTGCATTGCGCCCCGAAAACCCTTTGCGATTAGCAGCCGATGTGATTGCAAAAAATCGCACAGCGTGGCTAGATGAGTGGACTTCAATCGTTCTGAAATGAACGCCACAACTTCGCCCTACCCCAGCGCTTCTCGATGGTTGTGGCTTGCTCCTGCCCTAGCAATCGCGTTCTTCTTTGGCTTTCCACTCGTCACGATTGTCTTGCGTGGAGCAAACCTCGACGGCCTCATCGATACCTACACAAATGGCTCGATACTGCGAATGCTGTGGTTTACCGCGTGGCAAGCAGCAGCCAGCACCGCACTGTGTTTGGCTCTTTCCTTACCAGCCACATATGCCCTCTCGCGTTTTCATTTTCGGGGTGAGCGTCTGTTTCTTGCCTTGCTCACCACGCCGTTCCTGCTTCCAACCGTGGTGGTTGGTGCAGCATTTACGGCGGTGCTGCCCTCGCAATTGCACTACACCGCAATTGCGATCGTTGCTGCTCACGCGTTTTTCAACATTGCTGTAGTTGTGCGAGTTGTGGGAGCCCAATGGGAGCAACTCTCATTGCAACTGTCCGAAGCCGCGCGCACCCTCGGAGTGTCACCGTTGCGGGCATTTGCCACCATCACGTTGCCGCTCTTGCGCGGCTCGATTACAGCAGCATCTGTTGTTGTCGGGTTGTTTTCGTTTACTAGCTACGGAGTCGTTCGCGTGCTTGGCGGCCCTGCAAGATCCACCCTTGAAACCGAGATTTATACGCGCGCAGTGCTTATTGGTGATTTGCCCGGTGCGCTTGCGCTGAGCATTGGTCAGATGTTGGTGTTGTCGGTTGCAGTTGCGTGGTGGATGCGGTCGAACCGGAGTACAAACCAAATGGTGTTGTCTGCTCCTCACCGAACAATTGCGCAGCGTGGCAGACAGCGCATCGTGCTGAGAGCAATTGTGCTGTGCACCTCGTTCGTGGTGGCCGCACCCATGGTGGCACTTGCGTGGCGCTCGCTACGCACAGCAAACACATTCAGCCTTGCCGGTTGGAATGCCGTGTTTTCCTCCACAACAACTGCGGCACTACAAACAAGTGCAAGTTTTGCCATCGTCACTGCAATCATTGCAACGGCATTTGGCCTGCTCGTCAGCTTTGCTGTGGCGTATGGGTCGCGGCGTTACGCCATCCTCGAATTAGTTTCGGTGCTGCCGCTCACGGTGTCGGCCGTAACGATTGGTCTTGGCATGTTGATCACGTTCGATGTGTCGCCAATTGATTTCCGATCGGCGTGGCTGATTACCCCAATTGCTCACTCGCTCATTGCGCTTCCATTGGTAGTGCGAACCACACTTCCAGTTGTTCGTGCGATACCAAATGGCCTTCGCGAAGTAGCAGCCACCATGGGGGCCAACCGCTGGCACCGATTTCGCAGCATCGACTGGCCGCTTGCTCAACGTGCTGCAGCAACTGCTGCCGCGCTTTCATTTGCCGTGTCGCTGGGTGAATTTGGTGCCACAAGCTTCATCACCCGCCGCACGAGCGAGACTTTGCCTGTGCTCATTTCACGATTGCTCTCGCGCACCGGCGACACAGTGCAGGCACATGCTTACGCGCTCAGCACCATCTTTGTCATTAGCAGCATCATCGGTATTTACATTGCCGATGCCATGCGCAAGCAGCAGGTGTCGCGCTGATGCTCGAGCTACGAAACATCGCTGTCGACTATGCAGGCCAACCGATCATTAGCAACCTCTCGCTTGCGGTTGCAACGAAAGAGATTGTGTCACTTGTTGGCCCAAGCGGGTCGGGCAAGACAACGCTGCTGCGCGTGATTGCTGGATTAGAGAAACCACGTATTGGGTCGATATTGATTGATGGATCAGATGTCTCTGCGGTGCCAACCCACCAACGCGGCATTGGCCTGGTGTTTCAAGACAATCAACTCTTCCCCCACCTCACGGTGGAGCAAAACATTGCTTACCCGCTGCGCATGCGTGGTCAATCCAAAGCCGACTGTCAGCCACAGGTTGAAGCCATGCTGCAACTGATCGGCCTCCAGCAATTTGGGTCGCGACACGTGCAACATCTTTCGGGCGGCGAAGCAAAGCGTGTTGCGGTGGCGCGATCGCTCATTGCTCAACCCTCTGTTCTTTTGCTCGACGAACCACTTACCGGCCTGGACACCGAGCTTCACGACCGATTGCTTCGCGACATCGCCGCACTCCTGCGAGCCCGCGGAACTACCGTTGTTCACGTGACACACGATTTACGCGAGGCAACTACCCTGAGCGACCGCGTTGTCGACATTCGTGAAATTGGTGCGCCGTGCAAGTAAGCGTCATCTCCACCGAAGCATTGCTGCCACTTCGCATGGCTGTCCTTCGCAACGGCACACCCTCACAAGACCCGCGCTACGCCGACGACGACGCGCCGGGCTCTGTCAACCTAGGCATCTATGACGGGGCCGAATTGGTTGCGTGTTCCACCTGGCTTCCTCGGCCGTGGCCGCTCGACCCCGAAAAACCCGCAGTGCAATTGCGTGGCATGGCTGTTGCGCACAGGCTGCAAGGCAGCGGCGTGGGGGCAACGCTGCTTGCCGCAGGCATCGAACGAGCCAGAGAGATGGGTTGCACCTACGTGTGGGCGCGGGCGCGTGACAACGCGTTGTACTTCTATGAACGGCGCGGCTTCGAAACAGTTGGCGATCAGTTCATCGACGAAGCGACCGGGCTCGGCCACCACTTAGTGGTGCAGACCCTGGCCTAGTTTTCTATTTCTACTTTGGTCGAATAAAGCAGCGTGGTGTTGGCCTTGGGCACCACCAACACTTCCAACTTCCAGGTGCCTTCAAACGCAAATCGGTAGTTGGCCACATAGTGATTTGACCCAATTTTTTCTAGTGCAAGTGGCCCTGTAGGGATGTTGCCCGCAGGCAAGGCAACACGCGCCGTCACCGATTGCATCTGCTGAAGCGAGCCACCTGGTGGCGTGATGATGACATGCACTTCACTGTTTCCCACTCGCGTGGGGGTAACGGTGATGTTAACGAGCACATCCTGACGAACCAGCGTGGTTGCGAAAGGTTCAAGCGAAGAAACGGAACGAGGCGGCAGCGCAACGAGCGATGCAGTGATTGCAATAATCACCGCAATCAAGATTGCCTCGATAGAAAGTGTTTGCTGCAACGACTTTGGCCCAGAACGCCGAAGCGCTTTGCGTGCTACACCGCCAATTGCAACGACAACCGCAACCAACGATGTCTTGACGATCAGAGTACGCCCGTATTGCGTGTCGGCTACACCACTGATGCCCTGCATCATGATCCATGCCTGCGCTACGCCAGTGGCAACCATGACTGGAACGGCAAAGCCCGCCACACGAGAAAACCAGTTCACTGCCTGGGTTGTTTGCTCATCGCCACTCAACCATCCGCGGCGGTCGATTGCGAAAAGCACAACCGAACCAACCCAAAAACCAATTGTCACAAAATGCACCATGTCTAACGCCACGCTGAGAACAAGCGGGCTTTGTGAATATGCATGACCAGAAAACGAAATCGTTCCGATAGCAACAACAATGCTGAGCCACACCAAGATGGTGTAACCACGCGCCACTCGCCAACGCGAACTGCGAAGCACCACGGCAAGCACGATTAGTGCCGCTATTCGCACCAGCTGCATGCGGCCGAAGTGTGTGCTCAACGTGTCTTGCAACAGAGATAGGCGCCTCGCCTCCCATATTTTCAACCCGGAAACATGAGGCCCGTATGCAATAAGCGACTGCAGCGTGGCGAAAAATGCAAAGAGCCATGCGCCTAACAGCAGGCTAGATGTGCGCACGGATAT
>CAINLH010000113.1 GCA_903850275.1 uncultured Acidimicrobium sp. | reverse complement strand
GCGCACTAACCAACAATGGTTAAATGAGGTAGTTACACACCCTCGCGACGCACGCATCGAATTGCTCTGCAAGTTTGTTTTGCGTTCTCGTCAGGGCCTCAGCAATACGACTCTTGCGCGCAGGCAACGTGAAGCATTTAGCAAAATCGCCATTGATCTGAAGAAATCTGCCAAGCAACCAGATGTTGGAGCACAACTAGTTGCGCAATGGCGCTACGAAACAGTCAATGCAATGGTCAGGGTGCTGCAGTCGGTGAAGTAGGCAACACTGCCACTGCAATTGCAGCAACAACGCCGCGCCGCAACACAACAACTTTCCCAGCCAATTGCACAGCCGCATCCTTGTGCTCGATCACCACAAGTTCGCCGTCCACCTCTATCTGCGCATCGCCGCCTATTCCCACCACCACGTCGGCGTCAAGTACCGCACCAGGCTGCGCTTCAAACCATAAGTTGCCTTTGGCCTTCTTGCGATGGAACATCAGGCCGAGATCAACTACAGGCCCACGGGCAAGGGTTGCCGAGGTGTGCGCCTCGCCCCTAAACGCAACGACAACACCCGGCCTGCACGATGAGACTTTGCCATCAATGGTTAACTGCAGCCCCTCGCCTTCCACCAGCAGCAACTTCCTGTCTACACAGGGCATTCGAGAAAATTCGCCATCTTCTAGCACTGGCGCAAGGGCAATTCGCCACGTCCACTCGCCTTGCGCATCTCTGTCGCTCGCGATCTCGTAGCTCGTTCCGCCACCATTGGCCCAAGGCATCGGAGTGTGCTCACTAAATCTCTGCAAAACCATTGATGCAAACTACTCAAGTTCAGCCCCGGTTAGGCGTTTCACATAGTGTGTTGATCGCACGCAAGGAGATCCTGTGATTCACAAAGTTATTGAACAATGGCACGCCCACATGCGGGGCGAACTGGCTAACGGCCTAGATCTCCTACTGGATGACGACGTCGTTTTCTATTCGCCCATCGTCTACACACCTCAAGCAGGCAAGGCCATCACCACGCTGTACCTGCAGGCTGCAGGGCAAACACTTCCCGGAGAGAAGAAGGAAGGCGCAACCTCCGACCCCAGCAAGCGGTTTCGCTACACCAAACAAGTTCTTGATGGAAATACAGCGGTTCTCGAGTTTGAAACAACAGTTGACGGGAAATACGTCAATGGTGTCGACATCATTACGTGCAATGACGCCGGAAAGATTGTTGAGTTCCGAGTCATGATTCGACCACTGCAGGCAATCAATTTGGTGCACCAGCAGATGGCCAACATGCTCGAACAAATGAAGCCGCAGCCCTAACAATTTCGTGCGCGTAGCAATTAACTGACTGGGTCGTTCTCCCACTGATCATCAACCGTTAGGTTTTTGCAAAGCACGAGGCATGGCCAGCACCGCGTAAGGTTTGGTCATGGAACACACGCCACCAACTGAATGGGCTCGCCCAGTTGTCTATTTCGAAATTGAAGCTTTAGACGAAAACATCTTGATTCCCTTCTATAAGGAGATGTTCAACTGGGAAATTGGTGGCGGTCCAATCCATCGCATTCCTACGGGAATTGGTGGCCCTGAAAATGGAATTGGTGGACACATCCGCAAAGGCAAACGCGGCGGAATTGCGCTCTACATACAAGTGAAGAATGTTGAGAGATCTCTAGCGCAGGCTCTACAACTAGGTGGAACAAAGACCATGGACCCGTATCAGATTCCTGGTGGAGCACTTATTGCAGGTATCGCCGACCCTGAAGGCAACGCGATCACACTTGTTCAGCAATAGTTTCTAAAACAGCGAAAACACTTCGTGGGTTGTTGAGCCTTCGGCAATGCAAGCCAACCATTCCTTACTTATTCCCGCATAGTTCCGGTAGCCAGCATCTGCCTGACTTGCTTCACCGAACAACGTGACCACAATAAATTTCCCTTTCGCATCAACAGCGACAGTGCGGCGCGCCAGCCCTTGACGATTGAGATAACACCACTCCTGCATCTGTTCATCGAGTAGGTGAAACTTTTCCACAGAGACTCCACCTACGAGGGTGAAGGTTTCAACTTCAATTGCAGCCATTCGAACATGCTAAAGCACTGGTGGTCACACCACGGATGACGCTCTTTCGTTAGTGTTTGTAGGTCATGGCTACGAACCAAAAACTGTCGGGAACGTTGTTCGTCATGGCATCCAGTATGGGCTTCGCCGTCGTGCCAACCATTACAAGAACTGCCTACGACGAGGGGGGCAACGCCCTTGGCGTCATGACCCCACGATTTGCAATTGCAGCCCTACTCATTACTGCCATCCGTTTACTATTCGGCAAAAAGGAAGGCTGGCCTGATGCCAAGTCGATGATTGCGATGTTCTTCATCGGGGCAATTGGCGTTACAGCAGTGTCACTTCTTTACTTCATTGCTATCGGGCAGATTGATTCCAGTCTCGCAATTGTGCTGTGGTACGCCTACCCCGTTCTCGTATTGCTCATTGCGTGGGTCTTCGAGAAGAAGCGACCATCGGCCACCATCGTGGTTCCACTCATTTTGACACTCACCGGCATTGCTATCTCAGCAGGGCAAGTAAAAGGTGGTAATACGACCGCAATTGTGTTGGTCGTGAGTTCCTCAATGATCTTTGCGGTGTATATCACTGTGCTCTCCAAGGTGACACAGAAGATGGGACTACTTACCGGAGCATCAATTCTGAATATGGGCACTGCTACCGGCTACACAGTGGTTGGAGTGTTTTCCACCAGCGCATTTGCCCCCGTGTTTCCAACGACGCCAAAAGTCTGGCTGCTTATCATTGCCGCTGCAGTAGTTGGCACGACGCTGCCCTTCCTTTGCTCGCTTGCTGCTTTGCACCGAATCCCGACCGGCATGTACTCGGTGATCACCACGCTTGAACCTGTGTGGCACATCATTATGGGTGTCATTTTCTTGGGCGAAGTAATGACGGATAATCGAATTGTTGGTGCAAGCCTCACCGTTGGCGGATTGTTGCTGTTCTCGGCATTCGAGGTACGAAACAAAGACACGTCAACACCTGTGACCATTTAGAACCTAATGGTGGGCGCTGAGGGATTCGAACCCCCGACCCTCTCCTTGTAAGGGAGATGCTCTAACCAACTGAGCTAAGCGCCCGCTAAACGGAAGCGTAATCATATAGCGAATTTGTGGGTTTTGGACTAGAGCCAACGATTGCGACGGAATAGGCGGAACAGCATCAAGCTCACCACGCCCAGGAAGCCGACAACAATGAAGTAGCCGTATTTCCACTGAAGTTCGGGCATGTTGTCGAAATTCATGCCGTAAATTCCAGCGATCATGGTGGGGACTGCACCGATGCCAACCCAAGCGGAAATTTTGCGCATGTCCGCATTCTGTTGCACCTGAATTAATGCAAGATTTGCATACAGAGCAGCGTCCATCAATGCATCGAGGGCGTCGACTTCATCGATTACTTTCAACAAGTGGTCACGAACGTCGGAGAACAGAAATGCGGACTCCGGATTGATATTAGGAACAGCACCTGCGGCAAGCTTGTCTAACGGCTGCACCAAAGGGTGTACGGCACGACGAAACTCAATGAGTTCGCGTTTGACAAAATACATGCGAGATGCGGGAGCTGGCTTTTCGTCGTCGAAAACATCGTCTTCAATCTGTTCTACGTCTTCTGCCAACTTGCTTACGACGTCGACATATTGGTCGACGAGGCGGTCGATGATTTCGTGCAGTACAGCCGTTGGCCCACCCTCCATGCGCTCTGGGTGGTTCTCCAAGTCGGCGCGAATAGATCGCAAAGGAAGTGCTTCCCCGTGGCGAACAGTGAGGATAACTCGGGGCTCGATGAACAACGTGAGGTCGCCGACAATGATGCGCTCGGTTGTTGTGTCGTACGCGACGGTCTTTAAGACAATGAGTGTGTGCTCTTTGTAGATATCGATCTTGGGACGCTGCTTCACCGAGAGAGCATCTTCGACAGCAAGGTCATTGAAATTAAACCGAGCTTGGTAACGATGCAGTTCGTTAACGGTGGATTCGTACAGGCCCACCCACGAGAAGGCTGCCGGATCGGTTGTTGGATTGTCGTCTACGCGCTTGCCGTGCAGATATGTTGCTTCATCAACCAGCATGTTGTGAGCGTACTTCACGCAACTGTGCAAGTAGAGCAGGAGTTGCAGCAACGATCGGTGTTCGCTTCTGGTCGTATTGCGTTACCAAAAGTTCATGATCTAGATACTCAGATGTTGCCACTCCGGCCTCTTGGCAGATGAGAATGCTTGCGAGGTAGTCCCACACACCGTGGCTATTGAAGTCGACCCAGCCATCGAGCACACCTTGCGCCACTAGGCAGATATCGAGAGCTGCTGCACCGAGTGCGCGAAATTGTGACCACTGTGGCCGGAAAGATGCAAGGCCCGACACACCGACTACGGCCTCTTTCAAAGTTGAGCAGGCAGAAGGGCGCATTTGATTTCCGTTGTGGAATGCGCCGCCACCCTGTGTAGCCCAGTAGCGATCCTTACCGCTTGCTTGATTGACCACAAGCGAGGCCCTCATGCCGTTTTTGTCGAGTGCGCAGAGTGCGGTTGCAAACCAGGGCACTCCTCTACTTGCATTCGTCGAACCATCAAGTGGGTCCATCACCACAAGAATGTCGTCGTCGCCCCACTGACCAGTGATTTGGCTTTCCTCGGATAAGACAGCGCAACCCGCTTCGTGCAGAACGGCAAGCGCCGCGTTGTCTGCGCGAACGTCGACCGAGTACTGCGTGTGTCGAATGCCCGACAGGCTCCAATCGGTGTTTGCTTCCAACACCTTGCTCACTGCATCGGCAGTGTCATTCAACAGCTGCAGAATGTCGGCATTAGTGCTGTGCCGGGTTAAACGCATGAAGGCCTAACGCTCGTCGCGCACAAAAGGAGTGCCGAGCGCCTTTGGTGCACCCAACAAGTTGCGACCGCCTGGCCGGCTTAATGCAAT
>CAINLH010000112.1 GCA_903850275.1 uncultured Acidimicrobium sp. | reverse complement strand
GATGAGAAGAACCGTCATAGGTTGAACGAAAAGTAACTCCATCATCGTCCACCGATGGATTGAGTGAAAATACTTGGAATCCTCCTGAGTCGGTAAGTGTGAGCCCACCCCATCCAGCGAATTTGCCTAGACCACCCAAAGTTGAAATTGTCTCTGCGCCAGGACGAAGCATGAGGTGATACGTATTCCCAAGAACAATTTGAGCGCCGAGATCTTCATAATCACTGGCACTGAGATATTTGATTGCACCACGCGTACCAACCGGCATGAACGTGGGTGTGGTGTACGGACCTCGATAAGTAACTGCGGTGCCTGCACGCGCCGAACCATCGCTTGCTTCAGTTGAGAACCGAACAGGAAACATTACTTATACGGTATCTGTTTGTCGCTGCAGCAACATTGCATCACCAAATGAGAGCATTCGATACTTTTCGTCAATTGCATGTTGATACAAGATTCGCCAACGCTTACCTACAAAACTTTCGATCATTAACAACAAGGTGGTTTTCGGCATATGGAAATTGGTCATCATCACATCAACCATTTTCCATTGATAACCGGGCGTGATGAACAGTGTTGTATTCCCCGACAACAAGCCCGAAGTTGCAGCACTTTCCAATGCGCGAGTAGCCGTGGTTCCAACCGCAATTACGCGTCCACCATTGTTGCGGGCAATATTGCACCCATCCAATACTTCCTGCGAAACAGAATATGCCTCGCTATGTATGAGATGTTTGAGTGGGTCTTCATCGGAAATCGGCTTAAAGGTGTCTAGCCCCACCACAAGTTCAACTTCGAGAACGCGCACTCCCATATTGCGGATTCGTTCCAAGAGTTCGAGCGTGAAGTGCAAACCAGCAGTAGGAGCTGCCGCGGATCGCTGATCATGAGAGAAAACGGTTTGGTATCGCTCGGCGTCCTGAAGGGTTTGAGTGATGTATGGAGGCAAAGGGACTTCGCCGATCCTCAGTATCTCGGTCAGAACATTAGGCCCGATCAATTTGATTGCAAATGTGTCTCCGTGAATCGTGCGATCCCCGATTTCGACATTCATCCCAGAATCATTGATAGTCAACAACTCCCCGTTTCGTAATTTGCCACCAGGCTTGATCATTGCTTCCCATGAAACGGAGTCATCACTCGTTTGATTTAACAGCAATATCTCCACCGCCCCGCCAGTTGAACGACGCGCTCGCAACCGCGCTGGCAGCACGCGTGTGTGATTGAGCACAAGCACGTCATTCGGATTCAGAAAGCTGCACAAGTCGCGAACATGCTGATGAAGTGGGCGCCGCGTTCCCTGGTCTACGAGCAATCGAGCGGAATCGCGAGGCTCTATTGGTGTCTGTGCAATGAGATCAACAGGCAATACGTAGTCGATATCGGACAATTGCATGATTTAAATGTACGAGCAGACTAAGAAAACAGCTGCGGGTCTATTTCTGGTCTTGGCAGACCAAGATGATCCCAGGCTGCTGGCATCGCTACTCGACCACGAGGAGTTCGCGCAATCAAACCCTGTTGTATAAGAAATGGTTCATACACATCTTCAATAGTTTCAGTTTGTTCGCTGACACTGATCGCGAGGGTGGAAAGCCCAACTGGACCTCCATTAAATTGTTGACAGAGTGCCCCAAGCACCGCTCGGTCTACTTTGTCGAGACCCAAAATATCTACGCCGAACACCACGAGTGCCTCGTTGGCAGTTTGCTGAGAGATTGTTCCGTCTTTCCTTACTTCCGCGAAATCGCGAACTCTACGCAACAAGCGATTGGCTATGCGCGGAGTTCCGCGCGAACGCCGGGCAATTTC
>CAINLH010000111.1 GCA_903850275.1 uncultured Acidimicrobium sp. | reverse complement strand
GGGTCGTTGTGCGCTTCGAAGCTTCCCGATGCGCAGGCCGCTTACGAAAGCGCATCCACACTCATTCCAACGATCATGGCTGGCACCAACTTTGTGTTGCACTCCGCCGGTTGGCTAGAAGGCGGTTTGGCAATCGGCTATGAAAAGTTTGTGCTCGATTGCGACCAGCTAGGCATGATGATGACGCTCGGCAAAGGTCTCGACATGACGGAAAACGGGCAGGCACTTAGTGCGCTTCGCGAGAACACTCCTGGACAGCACTTTTTGGGCACTGCCCACACTTTGGCCAACTTTGAGACTGCGTTTTACCGCTCAGATACTGCCGACAACAACAGCTACGAGCAATGGGTGGAAGACGGAAGTCTTGATGCAGCGCAGCGCGCGAACCGCATCTGGAAAGAGAGACTTGCGTCATACGTGGCGCCAACATTGGACGATGCAATCGACCAGGAGTTGCAGGAGTACATCGCCAAGCGCAAGGCTGAACTCCCGGACACATTCGGCTGATAACGATCTATCAATTCACTTTTTAATGGAGCATCAATGAGCATTATTTCAACACTCCTCGGTTCGGGAAAACGAGGCGGTAAAACTTCGCCAAGTGCGCAACGACTTGTCCGCAATATGCGCTACGAGCTTGTGCCTCTGAAGTCTCTTGACCAAGCAATTGCCGATTTGCCGCAAGGCGCGGCAGTCTCTGTCACCTGTTCGCCCGCGAAGGGCATAGCGGTAACCCAGGAGCTGTGCGAGAAATTGTTGGCTAAGGGTCACAACGTTGTTCCACACTTTGCAGCACGGTTGGTTGATGGCCCAGAGCATGCGAAGCAACTCGCAACATGGGTTCGTGAAAAGGGGATTAAAGAGGTTTTCATTATTGGCGGCGACGCCGAAGTGCCACCTCATTACCAATATGCGCTTCCATTCATGAACGATTTCTTGGCGGCCAACCCAGGTGTCGAAACGATCGGCTTCGGTGCCTACCCAGACGGACACTCCACTATCAGTAATTCCGATCTGCACAACGCGGTCATCGAAAAAGAAGCGTTGCTAAAGAAATATGGCGTGAAGGGTCTTGCTTCTACACAAATGTGTTTCGATGCGCCACTGATCATTTCGTGGCTCAAGGGTTTGCGAGCCGCAGGTTTCACCACTCCAATCAACCTTGGTCTTCCGGGCGTTGTTGACCGCACAAGGTTGATGTCGGTAGGCGTGAGGACAGGCGTTGGCCAGTCGCTTCGCTACTTAAAGAAGAACAAGGCGTCGCTGACCTTGATGTTTGCCCCAGGTGGTTACGACCCAACGAAGCTTCTCAATGACATTGCAGCAAAAGCCGATGAATTGAACGTCAGTGGTATTCACTCATTCACTTTCAACTCCACAGCAGACACAGCAAAGTGGGCCAATGCAATTTTGGAGCAAGCAGTATGACCGCAGCAACACCGAGTGACGTCGTCATTATCGGCGGAGGCGTCATGGGTGCGTCAATCGCACTCGAACTATCTAAGGCTGGCCGCAGCGTTGTGGTCATCGATAAGGGCGGCGCTCCAGGCGCCGGTTCCACCAGCGCATCCTCGGCAATTATCCGCTTCACGTATTCCAACTTCAACACCATCTTGATGGCATGGGAATCTGCTCAGTATTGGTACAACTGGAACGAGTTCGTAGGAGTGGATGACCCAGACGGCATGGCCAAGTTCGTCAAGACGGGTTACTTGGTGTTCCTCACCGAAGGCTATGACGGTGTCCGCCAGCGCGAATTGTGGGACCAATTTGGAATTCCTTACGAAGTGCTGAACCCCGAGGAAGTGCGTAAGCGTTGGCCTGCATTCGAAACAGGCAAGTTCTACCCACCAAAGAGTATTGAAGACCCAGCATTTGCCGACGACCCATACGACCAGCTGTCTGCATTGTTCGACCCTCTCAGTGGTTTCATGGACGACCCGATGTTGGCAACACACAACCTTGCAAATGCCGCAAAGACTTTTGGCGCGGTATTCCACTTCAACAAGGAAGTCGCACAAATCAACACCTCGGGCGGCGCCGTTACAGGCGTGACGTTGGTAAGCGGCGAGGTATTCAATGCTCCGGTGGTGATTAATGCTGCAGGCCCTCACGCCGCAAAAATCAACAAAATGGCTGGTGTTTACGACGAAATGAAGGTGCATCATCAGCCACTTCGTCAAGAAGTGTTTTCGCCTCCAGCACCAGTTGGTTTCCGGCTCGAGGACAACGCGCCAATCGTTGCCGACCTCGACCTCGGCCAATACTTCCGCCCGCACATGGGCGATTTGCTCAACGTCGGCACCACCGAGCCAGCATGCGACGAACTGCATTTCATCGATGACGCAGACGATTGGAACGACTCGGTAACGGTCGAGTTCTTCGAGCGAGTGATGTTGCGTTTGGCTCGGCGCTTGCCAGATTTCGGTATTCCACTGAAGTTGTTGGGCATCGGTGCTCTGTACGACGTCACCGACGACTGGATCCCGTTGTACGACAAGTCGAGCCTGAACGGGTTCTTCATGGCGTGCGGCACCAGCGGCAACCAATTCAAGAATGCGCCGCTCGTTGGCAAGTTCATGCGCGCACTTATCGAAGCACAAGAACAGGGCATCGACCACGACGTAACTCCTGTGGAGTTCGTTGGCGAGAACACCGGTAACGCCATCAACCTTTCGGCATTCTCCCGACTTCGCACACAGGCGGTTACTGCCGGAAACGTGATGGGCTAACCTTTCACGCATGCAAACAACGCTGCAGCAATTGCTTGCAACATCTTCGGTGCTCTTGGCAGATGGCGCTACCGGCACCAATTATTTCAAAATGGGTCTCACCTCGGGCGAGCCGCCAGAATTTTGGATTACCGACTATCCAGAGCGCGTAACGTTGCTCCATCAGCAATTTGTCGATGCGGGTGCCGACATCATTCTCACCAACACCTTTGGCTGCAATCGGCATCGTCTGAAACTGCATAACGCTCAGTCGCGCGTGCACGAGTTGGCAAGTGGTGCAGCACGTTTGGCACGCGCTGTTGCCGACGCATCAGCAAGGCCAGTAGTAGTTGCGGGTTCGGTCGGTCCAACAGGCGAGTTGTTCGAACCACTTGGCGCACTTACCGAGGCCGACGCCATCGACTCGTTCGCCGAGCAGATTCGTGGCTTGAAAGATGGTGGGGCAGACGTTGTCTGGATCGAGACCATGTCGGCTCCAGAAGAGATTCGCGCAGCTGCCAAAGCAGCCATTCTTGTGGGAATGCCTTATGCCG
>CAINLH010000110.1 GCA_903850275.1 uncultured Acidimicrobium sp. | reverse complement strand
TATCAGGGGCCGCGCGATTATCAGGTTGCCAAGTTTGCAAGCCGCACCATGCGTTGGTCGGGAATCATCGTGCTTGCGTATTTGGTGTGGCACTTGCTCGACTTCACATTTGGCACCGTTAATGCAGTTGGTACCGACGGCACGTTTGTGCGCGGCGAGGTGTACAACAATGTTGTTCGCAGTTTGGATCGTCCGCTTGTTGCAGCGTTTTACGTTGTTGCAAACATTTTGCTGGGAATCCACTTATTCCACGGTTCGTGGAGCATCTTTCAATCAATGGGTTGGAACAACCCGCGTTTCAACAACTGGCGTCGTGCCTTTGCGACGGGGTTTGCAACCATCGTCGTTGTTGGCAACGTTTCGTTTCCCATTGCCGTCATCGCCGGAATCGTGAAGTAAGGACAATGAACATGTTTGATGCAAAAATTCCGTCAGGCGCGCTGACCGACAAGTGGGATAACTACAAGGCAAACGCCAAGTTGGTAAACCCAAACAACAAGCGAAAGTTCAAGATCATCGTGGTTGGCACCGGCCTTGCAGGTGCATCCGCCGCCGCAACGCTTGCCGAACTGGGTTATCAGGTTGACGCATTTACGTTTCACGACTCTCCACGACGCGCGCACTCCATTGCTGCCCAGGGCGGCATTAACGCCGCAAAGAATTATCAGGGCGACGGCGACAGCATCAACCGTTTGTTCCAAGACACCATCAAGGGCGGCGACTTCCGCTCGCGCGAGGCAAACGTGCATCGCTTGGCACAAGTTTCGGTCGACATCATCGACCAGATGGTTGCTCAAGGTGTTCCATTTGCCCGCGAGTACGGCGGCCAACTGGACAACCGCAGTTTCGGCGGCGCGCAAGTAAGCCGCACGTTTTATGCGCGCGGTCAGACTGGCCAGCAATTGCTCATCGGCGCATACCAACAGATGGCGCGCCAAGTTGGCTTGGGCGGAGTGCGGTTGTTCAACCGAACCGAACTCATCGACACCGTCACTATCGATGGTCGATGCGCAGGCATCGTCGTTCGCGACTTACTCACTGGCGAGATTCAGTCACATTCCGCACACGCAGTTGTTTTGGCAACTGGTGGCTACGGAAACGTGTTCTTCCTTTCCACTAATGCAATGAACTGCAACGTGACGGCTGCATGGCGCGCGCATCGTCGTGGCGCAATGTTTGCTAACCCTTGTTACACACAGATTCACCCAACCTGCATTCCGCAGGCAGACGAAACTCAGTCGAAGCTCACACTTATGAGCGAATCGCTTCGTAACGACGGGCGAGTGTGGGTTCCAAAAAGCCCAACCGACAACCGGCCAGCAGACCAAATCCCCGAGGCAGAACGCGACTACTTCCTCGAGCGCTTGTACCCCAGCTACGGCAACTTGGCGCCGCGCGACATTTCGTCGCGTGCAGCAAAGCGCCTAGTCGACAAGGGGCAGGGCATTGGCCCGCTGAAAAACGGCGTCAACCTCGACTTCTCCGCAGCAATCGAGCGTCTCGGTTTCGACGTCGTTAAAGAGCGCTACGGCAACTTGTTTGAAATGTACGAGCGCATTGCCGGCGAAGATCCTTACAAGACGCCTATGCGCATCTACCCAGCAACGCACTACACCATGGGCGGTTTGTGGGTGGACTACGAATTGATGACGACCATTCCTGGCTTGTACGCGGCCGGTGAAGCCAACTTCTCCGACCACGGTGCAAACCGTTTGGGCGCTTCGGCATTGATGCAAGGTTTGGCCGACGGCTACTTCGTGTTGCCGTACACCATCAGCAATCAACTGGCATCGCTGCTTGGAAAAACAATCCCAGGCATCGATCACCCAGCGTTCAAAGAAGCCGAGAACGAAGCAAAGGCTCGCTTCAGCGGATACATCAACACCAAAGGCACACGTTCGCCAGATTGGTTCCATCGCGAATTGGGCAAAATCATTTGGGACAAGTGCGGCATGGAGCGAACACGCGAAGGCCTCAACGAAGCACTCACCGATTTGCCAGCCCTGTACGACGAATTCAAAAAAGATCTTCGCGTAACTGGCACGGGCGAGTCGATGAACCAAACGTTGGAGAAGGCTGGCCGAGTCGACGACTTCTTCCAGTTGGGCATGGCCATGTGCCAAGACGCTCTTTCCCGTGAAGAAAGCTGCGGAGCCCACTTCCGTTCCGAGTACCAAACCCCTGAAGGCGAGGCTCAGCGTGATGACGAGAATTACTGTCACGTTGCTGCATTCGAGTGGACGGGCGACCCAATGAAATCGAAGCGCAACGTTGAAGAACTTGTGTTCGAAACCGCACATCTCGCAACAAGGAGCT
>CAINLH010000109.1 GCA_903850275.1 uncultured Acidimicrobium sp. | reverse complement strand
CGCCAACGCCATAGATATTTTGGATGCCGTTCGCGATAGTGGGCAAGTTGCCGACGAAACATTCTCTCAGGTGTTCGGCAGTATTTCATTTTTTGTTAATGCTGGTATTCGCTTCGTTGAAGAAGTGTGCAAGATGCGCGCGTTCACCGAACTGTGGGACCGCATTGGACTTGAGCGTTACGGCATTACCGACGAGCGCGCTCGCCGATTCCGTTATGGCGTGCAAGTGAACTCGCTTGGGCTTACCGAAGCGCAACCTGAAAACAACATTCAACGAATTGTGCTCGAAATGCTTGCCGTTACGTTGTCTAAATCTGCACGAGCAAGAAGCGTGCAATTGCCCGCTTGGAACGAAGCGCTGGGCCTCCCCCGCCCTTGGGATCAACAGTGGTCGCTGCGCATGCAGCAAGTTCTGGCGTTTGAAACAGACTTGCTCGAATATGAAGACATCTTTACTGGTTCCCATGTCATCGAGAAGCGCACTGCCGAGTTGCGCGATGCGGCGTGGGCGGAACTCAATGAAATCCTTTCGCTTGGTGGAGCATTCGAGTCTGTTGATGAACTTAAGGGTCGGCTCGTTTCTTCGATGGCAGAACGCACTCGTCGCATTGAGAGCGGCGATCAAATTGTTGTTGGCGTCAACAAGTACACAGAAACTGCGCAGTCACCTTTGGGTGGCACCGACAACATTCTCACCGTCGATCCTCGCGTTGAACAGGAAATGGTTGACGATGTTCAAGCATGGCGTCAAGCACGCTCGCAGTCTGCAGTGGATAGTGCGCTCGCCCAGTTGCGCGAAGCAGCAGCAGGCAAAGCCAACTTGATGGATGCATCAATTGCGCTGGCAAAGGCCGGTGGCACAACAGGCGAATGGAGCCAGGTGCTGCGAGACATTTTTGGTGAATACCGCGCACCTACCGGTGTGGGCGCTGCAGCCGGCAGACGAACCCATGAGTTGGCCGAAGTGGCTGAATATGTTCGAACCATTCCTGGCGGACCACCCAAGTTTTTGGTTGCCAAGCCCGGTTTAGATGGTCATTCGAGCGGCGCAGAACAGATTGCTGTTGCAGCTCGCGACGCTGGCATGGAAGTTGTCTACAGCGGTATTCGCCTCACGCCAGCACAAATTGCTGCTTCTGCCCGAGACGAAGACCCGGACGTGATTGGACTTTCAATTCTTTCTGGCTCTCACCTGCAACTCGTTCCCGATGTCTTGCAACAGTTGCGCGAACTTGGTGTTGACGCTCCGCTGATTTTGGGTGGAATTATTCCCGAAGCCGATCGCGAGAATCTGCGTGCGATGGGCGTTGCAGCAATTTACACACCGAAAGATTTTGACATTGCTCGCATCATGCGCGAGATCGCAACGCTTGCCGACAACCGTCGACGCACCAACGCTTAACTCGTCAGGGATCCATCGTTGTTGATGGAGCAACAGGAACGAAACCTGTTGGAACAGGAAGTTGCAATACCTGTCCTGCATTTACTTTGTCGGGGTCAGTAATTCCATTGAGGGCCATCAATTCGGCCATGTTCAAGTTGTAGGTCTTAGAAATTTGAAACAGTGAATCACCGGGATTCACCGTGTAGTAAACAGGCTCTGAATAAACCGTGGTGGTTGTAGCCGGAACTGTTGACTCTACAGTTGTCTCCACCGAAATTGAGTCGGTGTCATTACCACGGGAGAGCACCAAGGCAATTAAGCCACTAATTACAGAGATCGCAAGGAGAGACCATTGCAATCGACCGCGAAGATACATCAACCGTCATGCTAGACGGCTGGTCTTCGCAGCAATGTTCATCAACCTTGCTCGGTTGTATCTTGCGATCATCCAGCAAGGAATGTTTCCTACCAACGCGAAGGCCACATTGCCTGCAAACATTGAGGGCGAATTCCACACCACGAACAAAGGAATTGCTCCGATCAATGCAAGGTGAGTGCGCTCGGCACGAACACATTCGTCGATAAACCGAAGCCTCCCGCCATTTTCAACCGATGGCAGCTTTCGTTTACTTAAGCCGCCGAACCACGTTCCAGCGTCGGGAATGAGGTCTTTCCAGAGGTGTACCCGGCCCCACTTCCGATAACGAGCACCCCCATATTCGCGGGCGCCCATACGGGTAAAGGGCCCCATGTTGCGCAACGCCGCCAAAGGCCGTTTGGCCTGCCAATAGCCACTGCCAACCCCAATGAGCACCCAGGCAATGACATCAAACACCAGCGCGCGTTGCCAAGTAAGTGAGATCAGCACCCCATCAGTGTGCCTTATCGACAACTACCGTGTGGTGCTGTGCAAAACGTACTGATCGCGACCCTGGCATTCGTGCTCATGGAACCCTTCACCTATTGCGCCCACCGTTGGGTGATGCACGGGCTGGCCAAGTTTCTGCACGAAAGTCACCACCGCAATGCGGCGCGCGCTGTCCCCGCTTTGCTTGAGGCGAACGACTTCTTCCCCGTGATCTTGGCCGCTGGAGTCAACATTTTGCTAGCCCTGGGCTTCAACCAGCCATCACTTGGCGCACTCGTGCCAACGTGTGTCGGCATCACTGCCTATGGCTTTGCTTACTTCATAGTGCACGACGTTTATATCCATAGGCGGCTGCGATTGTTTGGAAACAAAAAAGTTGCTTTGCTCGAACGTCTTGCTGTTGCCCATCGCCGTCACCACCAATTCAATGGTGAGCCCTATGGCATGTTGCTGCCGATTACCGGTCAGCGAGCAAGTGGATCAATCCCGTCCCATGTTCCGGCAGAATCGTAAGGCTCGAAGCGCGCAAAGAGTTCTTCTCCATACCACTGCTCGTTGCGGGTGCGCTCGACCACTGCTTGATGCTGAGGTGCCTGCGTAGCAAACCGATGCATTGCTTCCAATGAACTCCACAAACTAAATGTTCCTAAGCGCCCAATCGGTGCCTCACCGATTCCGACAACGGCCAGCAACCCTTCGGATTGGTGCAGTTCTATATTCACTGGTTCACCGGCACGGCGAAATGCTCTCCATGAACGAGGCCGAACATCTGCACGAGTAATCATCGCAATTGGCCCGCCTGTTTCACCACGAACTAACTCGTGAGCAACTGCAAACCCACGCCACGATCCGTGCCCACCTGCACCGCGCAACTTCACATGCCACGATTCGTCGGCTCGCTTCCAGCGCTGAGCAATGGGATGATGATCCAAAAATTGCTGAAGGCACTGCTCGTTTTGCCAAACCGCAAAAAATGCAGTGCGTTTCAGGTTTGCTCCTTGGGATGTGTTACTACCCGAACCCGTACCAAGTAGCCGCCAAAAGACAAGTCCTTCAACATGTTTGAGGCGCAAACGATCAGTTCCCAAACGAGCAAGCGCACCTAGCGCCCCAGGCCAGGTTGCCAAGTGGAACGAAGCAATGTTGTTCATTGTTGATATGTCCTACCACGCCATGTTGCATTGCGACCAAACACTTGGCGAATCAAACCACGAACGATGGCAAGAAGTGCAAGTGTGTCTGCAAGGGGCGAAAGCCAATACCAAATATCGTGCCGTATATATGCTCGGCGCATTCCAAACAAAGTTCCTACACGAATAAGCAGCAACGCAGTACTGACCGGCGTGCTTACACCCAACACCAACATCCATAATGGAGCCACTTGAGCAAGCGCCAGCACAATGCTGTGCCCAAATACTCTTCGTGCGTTGTCGACACTTGCAAGCGAAAGCGAACGACCCCACCCATTCCATGTGTCGATAAATGACTCAAACATTTTCACCGTGAGCAATTTGCTTCCATCAAGCATCGCAACACGCCATCCCATTGAGGCAACTAAACGAACAATCGCAACGTCTTCAATCGTTTCGCCTCTTACCTGAGTGAATACGTCATGGTCAATGGCGTCGCGGCGCAGCAACGCCATGCACTGACCATTTGCAATCTGTGAGTCTGACTTAATTTTGCCCTTGTAACCCGATGGCCCATAGCGGTAAACAAGCGTGGTCAGCATTGCGGGGTGCAACCATTGCGTTCCCTTGCTTGGGCAATCGAACCGGGCACCAACCGAGACAAATCTCAAGCCGTCACGCCGTGCGCGTTGCACCACTGCTTGCGCCAGTAGTGGGTGTGCAACTGCATCTGCGTCGAGAGTGACCACCCATTCACCAGTTGCAGCCTGAACCCCCTGATGTAACGCCCAAGCCTTTCCCACCCAACCATCTGGAAGCGGCTTACCGTTCAATACTGTGGCCCCTAAGCGGGATGCAATAGCGGCGGTTTCATCGCTCGATTCATCATCCACCACAATTACTTCGTGCACCCCTGACGCACCAACAATGGCCTCCAAACATGCTCGGATCCGACTTGCCTCGTTGCGCGCAGGGATAATCACGCTGATTGTGGGGACAGTTACATCTCGGTCTATTTGGTTTTCGAGAGGCGCTGCAAGACGTGCAGCACGAACAATGCGCAGCATTGCCCAGCAACCGGCAACCAATTGCAGAATCGACCACCAATTGAGTACTGACGATGCACCAAGAAACACAGCGGCAACCTAGCCTGTGAACCATGCGTGTGCTCGCAGCAGTTGACAAATTTCGCGGAACCGCCACCGCCGCACAAGTTGCCGCCGCAATTGGCCATGCCTGTTGGGATCTTGGCCACGAATGCATCGAAACCCCAATCGGTGACGGTGGCGAAGGGACGCTTGATGTACTTGGTGGCGCCAATCGCACCACCCGCGTAACCAACCCACTTGGCAAACCGGTGGAAGCTCAATGGCGCTTCGTGCGTGACACAGCAATCATCGAAATGGCCCGTGCATCTGGCCTCACACTGGTTGGCGGCGCAACCAAAAACGATGTCATTGCCGCATCAACAGTTGGCACGGGAGAACTTATTGATTCGGCCCTCAACGACGGCGCCAAAAAAATCATCGTCTGTGTTGGTGGCTCGGCAACCGTAGACGGAGGGCTTGGTGCAATCAAAGCAATCAAGTCTCCAGCCCGTCTGCGCGGCATCGAGTTTCTCGTGGCGTGCGATGTGCAAACTTCGTTCACGGACGCGGCGAAGTTGTTCGGTGCGCAAAAGGGCGCAACACCTGCACAAATTGAGTTTCTCACCGCCCGCCTCCATAAATTGCAGCAACAATATTTGGACGACTATGGCGTTGATGTTTCCAAAATTGAAGGTGCCGGTGCTGCCGGCGGTCTTGCTGGCGGCTTGGCCGCGCTCGGCGCGTCGCTCGTGCCCGGCTTCGACATCGTTGCCGATGAAGTCGGCTTGCACGAACTTATTGCATCAAGTGATTACGTCATCACAGGTGAGGGTTTTTTAGACAACGAAAGCTTCGAGGGAAAAGTTGTCGGTGGTGTTCAACGGTTGGCGCAACAGTTCAATAAACCCGTTTCGGTCATTTGCGGCGACGCAGATGCCGAGGTGCGCGGAAGAATTGATGCATTCACCTTGATCGAAATGTATGGCGAACGACAAGCGTTTGATCAAACACTCACCAGTATTGAAAGTGCTGCGCGCGAACTACTTCAGAAGCGCACTGCAAAGAACTAAATCAGCCTGGTGGCAACGTTGTTTCGGTTGCAACTGGGACAGTTGGAACTGGGGTCGCAAGTGGCTTTCCAGCCAAATCAGTACCCAGCAAGATCAACACGCTTGCTTCACCGAGCTTTCCTGTTTCGGTTGGGATCGGCGCGGGCATTGCAGCCGTAGCTACTCCGCCAAGTTGTTCGGCAACCTGCGCCGCCTGAACTTCAAAGCCTGGCAAGAAATAGACCACCGTTGCGGTTTGCTTCGGCGTTACTTCGCTCGAGTTCATTGCTGGCTGAACGATAAAACCACGACCCTGCAACTCTGTGGTCATTGTGCCGGCACTTCCCGCAACCTTCGAGGCGTTTGCAATCTGCACCTTAAACGCGGTGAGCGGAACGGTTACTACAACAGTTGTCTCCACCGGAATGGTGTCGGTAACGATGGTCTCATCGGTTGCCTGATCTGGTGTGGCAGTAGAGCCACTGCCACTATCACTGCG
>CAINLH010000108.1 GCA_903850275.1 uncultured Acidimicrobium sp. | reverse complement strand
GTGGCGGAATGTTGGAAACCGGCATTGGCCGCGCTGCAAACCTTGCGCTTGCTGCACTGCCTGGCTTCACACTTCCAGGCGACACCAGCGCATCCGATCGCTACTTCGTGCAAGACGTAACCGAGCCATTCGTTTTGAAAGATGGATACATCGATGTACCGAACACGGTGGGCATCGGTGTGCGTCCATTGCCCGATGTCTTAGAGGCAATCACCAGTCGCGTAGACGACTATCGGATTGGTTGAAATGAGCAACGAAGAAATTCCTGAAACATGGATCGACTATCTCAGCCGAATCGACGTGCAAAAACTTTCATTAAGCAATGACGAGATTCTTGAGTCAGTTGAAGAAGGCCTTCGGCTGCAGGGGATGGGTGAGGCAGTTATCGAGCCCCGAGTCCACCTGGAGCCAGGCGTTTCGCAAGGCCACTTCAACGTGTTGCGCGGATCACTTGGTGGTTCGATCGACATGGCTGGCGTCAAAGTGGTGGGGGACTTTGTCGACAATTATTTGGCTGGTCTCCCGAGCGAATTGGCCCTCCTCAACTTGATGGATCGCCGCACGGGAATGCCAAAAGCAGTGATCGACGCATCGTTCCTCACGGACATGCGCACTGGCGCAATTACTGCACTAGGCGCCAAACATCTTGCGCGAAAGGGTTCCAAAGTTTTGGGGCACATTGGCGCTCGAGGGACTGCGTATTGGAACGTACGACTGCTTGATCACTTATTTGACTTTGATGAGATTCGGGTGCATTCGCTTCGTCCAGAAAGTCGCGAGGCATTTGCAAAAAAACTCTCCAACGACCTCGGCAAACCTGTGCGAGTTACAACCGATTGGAAAAGTTGCGTTGAAGGAGCCGACATCGTTGTAGAGGCTTCCCGATTGCCAGCGCCTGAGGCAATGCTGCAGACGAAGTGGATTGGTCGTGGTGCATTTGTTGTGCCGTACGGGACAATGAGTGCCGTAGAGATCGATTTGCTGTCCAATATGGACAAAGTGGTGGTCGATGATTGGGGGCAGTGCAAGAGCGGCAAATTTGGTTCGCTTCGCGCGCACGTTGAAGCTGGGCTTTTAAACGAGACAAGTCTGCACGGAGAGCTGTGCGAGATTGTTGTCGGCAAAAAAACCGGGCGAGAATCCGACGATGAGACAACGCTGCTTTGGCATCGTGGGCTGTCGCTTTCCGACATTGCACTTGGTCATACGATGCTTGCAAAGGCTAAGAAGATGGGTGTTGGCCAGAGATTGCGTTACTCATGAAAATTACTGTTGGAGATAATCACCTCGCGCTTGCCGATTTGATCGCGTTAGGAAGCTTGGACACGCAGATTGAGTTGACTGCTGCCGCAGTTAAGCGGATTGCCGAATCGCGAAAAATTGCTGATGAACATCTGGATGGAGCTTCTGCCGTCTACGGCCTGAATGTTGGTTTGGGGGCCAACGTGTCAATGAAACTGGAGCGCGGATCTACTGCAGATTTTGAAAGATCGGTGATCGAGGGGCGAATGATCGGTATTGGGGAGCCCCTTCCAGATTCTGTGAGTCGACGTGCGCTAGGTATTCGCATTGCGAACTTGTGCAACGGCAACTCGGCCGTATCTCCGCATGTTGTCGAGCAACTCGTCGAAATGTACAACAAGGGTTTGACGCCTGTAGTGGCTTCGCTTGGGTCGGTCGGCTCCAGCGATCTTGGCCAATGTGCACAATTGTGTGCTGCTGCGCTGGGCATTGGAGACGTTTCATTTCGGGGCACACGAGTTTCTGCATTTAGCGCGCTGAGTGCTGCCAATTTGCAGCCGGTCGAACTTGCGGCAAAAGATGCGCTTGGCCTGCTGAACTCCGGATCGGTGACGCAATCCGCCGCAGTTGAAGTAATCGCGGAGTTGGGCGTTGTCCTGGCTGCAGCGAAACAGGTTGCTGTTGCATCGTGCGAGGCCTATGGCGTCAACCCTGGGCCGTTCCTGCCAGAAGTTGTGGCAACAAAGTCTGTCCCTGGAGGCGATGATGCAAGCCGATTGATCATGGACTTGCTGCACGGTTCGTGGACGCTTGAAGAGGGTGCGATTGATCAGGCCCAGCATGCGCTTTCGTTTCGAACTCTTGTTCCACTGGTGGCCTTGGTGGAAACCCATGCGCGATCGTTTATGGATTTGCTGCAGCAAGAGTGCAATTCGAGCAATGACAACCCAGTTGTGTTGCTAGAGAAACGACAAATCCGATCGTCGAGCAATTTCCAATCGCTTGCGGTGTCCGTAGCGGGAGACGCGCTTTCTATTGCACTTACACACTGGTCAAATGCGACGGCCAACCGAACGATCAGAATGGCCAACGGAACCATTGAGGGGGTTCCCCGATACCTTGCGCCGCTCGAAGGTCATAGTGTGGGCTTCAATGCTCTGATGAAGTCGACGGTTGCAATGGCAACGCGGGTTCGATTTGAAGCCAATCCGGCAAGTCTCGACTTCTTTGCAATTTCTGAAAATGCTGAAGATGTTGCATCGCAGTTTCCGCTAGTCGTGGAAAAACTGGGCCGACAGATTGGCTGGTTGCGACAGCTAGTGGCGATTGAAGCCGTAACTGCGCATCAACTGCTTTGTCTGCGCGCAGAAGTTAAACGGGGCAAGGCTGCAAAAAGAGTGATTGATGTTGTAGGGAAGTACGTTCCCCTGATCGAGCATGATCAGCCGCTGGGTCATTTTGTCAATGCCGTGAGTAACAGCATTGCGCGGGGCGAGTTGGCTTAATCGCAGCGAAGGCTAGGAAGCCAATGAGACAATCACTGCCGTCTCTGGCTGGTGTTTCTTCTTTCCGAAACGTTCGGTGAACCATAAATAGATTGAAAAGACTTTGTAGGTGACCCCGTATTTATTAGCGACTGCGTCGCGCACAATTTCGGCATCGCCATTAAGCACAACTCGTGCGGTGCAGAGATACACAGGCGTTCCTTCTGCAACTTTTCCCTTCACGTCGCATTGCTGAATGGTTGCACGATTGGTGTGCGCAAGTCGTTTGGCTTTGCCGGACGCATTATCAATGGTGAATCCAAAATCGTTTCCCAACGGGGCGATCCAGACGGGGGTTGCGACAGGGGTGCCATCACGGCGGTATGACACGAACGACACATATTTTGCGGACGCAATCGGGTGGTTCATGAAAGCCTTAAATTTCGGTAGAAAGTTGTCGGGGAGGGGGGACTTGAACCCCCGGCCTCCTGGTCCCAAACCAGGCACGCTACCAACTGCGCCACTCCCCGGACTGCAACAGCCTAGCGAGATGATCTAACGATTGGACGCGAGCGACGTGACTACTTCAAGCAGTCGATCAACATCGTTTGCAGATACGTAGCGGGTGACTCCCGCGCGAACCACGCCTCCCGATTCGGTGAGGCCCAATTGATCGACGGCTTCCACGGCGTACGAACTTCCAGACCACACGGCAATTCGAGCCTGTGCGAGCACTTGGGCGACGTGATCGGGGCGGTGGCCTTGAATCGTAAACGAAACTGTTGGAACACGACCTTCGAGTGTTGGTCGTCCCCACACTTTGACTCCGTCGATGTTTTGCAAACCATTGAGTAACGGCAGAAAAATACCGTTTTCGTAAGACTCCACTTTGTTCATGTCTTCTTCAATAAGAAAGCGCGCGGCGGCTTCCACCGCTGCAATACCTTCAAAGTTGGGTGTTCCTGTCTCGAAACGACTCGGGCCGATGTTTTTGGCAGGACGTACTTTTGCAACGGGCAGCGAATTGAGTAATTCTGGCTCTACACACCGAACACCCGCATGCGGGCCGTACCACTTATAGGGAGAAGTTGCGAGAACGTCGCAGCCAATCTGCCCAATATCAATTTGACGGTGCACTGCGAGGTGCACTGCGTCTACAAAAACACGAGCGCCTACGTTGTGCGCTGCATCGATGATTGGTTTGAGATTTGGTGCAGTACCCAACAAGTTTGAGGCGCCAGTGATTGCAACCCACTTGGTATTGGGCGTGATGAGCGCAATCATTGCATCGGTATCAAGTTCGAAAGTACTGGTGTTGAATGGGGCAAGTACGTGTTCTGCACCAGATAATTCGCAGGCAATTCTCCAAGGGGAAACATTTGCGTCGTGATCGAGCTTGGTGCCGACGACTCGGTCTCCAGGCTTAAGTGTTCGCGCAATGGCACGCGTCAAGGCCATGGTCATTGTGGTCATATTTGCGCCCAAGCAAATGCCTTCTGGATTGGCGCCGAATAAAGTGCCAAGCACTCCGCGTGTGCGTTCAAGTAACGCATCGCATTCGTTTGCTGCGGCGAAGTATCCACCCGTGTTGGCGTTGATGCCACTGCTAGCAAATTCGGTCATCGCACGATGTGCGGAATCGACCATTTGGGTTCCGGCTGGGCCGTCAAATCGAGCCCAACCTCCGTTCAAACCGGGGAAGCGGTGTTGGATGTCGACCGAAGATGACATGGACGAAGCGGGTTCGATTATGACTTGCGCTTGTTGGCGCGGGCAAGACGTTTGGCGGTCTTGCCGACGGGAGCAATATTGCGCTGGTCAAGATCGCCCACTTCGGTGCCATCAGCAAACCGCACGCGGTAGCGAAGCCAATTGAAACCATTTGCCAAGATCACTTTTCCCTCAGAACCAACGGCCACGCCCTGAATCTCGGCGGTGGTCACAACGGTGTCGCCCGCGCGCAGGCTGATTTGGTCGGCATGGGGGGATGCCAATGCATGAGGTTTCCACGAGGCTGTCACGAAAGCAAAGGGTACACTTTGCGCCCTGTGAAAAGCATCATTGAGACCCTCGAGGGCAACAAAGTCAAACTGTCAGTAGAAGTGGACGAGGTCGAATTCGATAAAAATATCGACCAGGCATTCCGCAAAATCGCGAAAGAAGTGCGCATACCGGGCTTCCGCCAGGGCAAGGCACCTCGCAAATTGCTCGAGGCTCAGATTGGTATTGGCGCAGCACGCTCGCAAGCCATCCAAGACGCCATCCCTGAATATCTGTCGCTAGCAGTTCGCGAACACAACGTAGACCTCATCGCCACTCCGCAGATTGAAGTGACGAAGGGCGAAGAAGAGGGTGTTGTCGGTTTCGACGCAACCTGCGAAACTCGACCAGTCATCACCGTTCCTGGCTACAACGGATTACGAATTGAACTTCCGGCACTCGTTGTAAGCGAGACCGAAGTTTCTGACGCGATGAACTCCGAGCGCGCAAGGCACGGCACTCTCACCGACGTGAGCCGCGCAATAGCTCTTGGTGATCATGTCACTCTCGATCTCAGCGGTACACGCGAAGGCAACCCTGTGCCAGGCCTCAACGTTGAGGATTGGTTGTACGAAGTTGGCAAGAAGTGGGTCTCGCCAAAATTTGATGACATGTTGATTGGTGCCGAGGTTGGTACCAAAGTTGAGTATTCGGAGGCACCAAACGGAACGACCGATGTCGCCGAAATGACAGTGATTGTCAAGAAGGTTCAAGAGATGGTGCTGCAAGAGCTCACCGACGAATGGGTTTCCGAACACGTCGCCGAATTCGACACGCAGGAAGCATGGAAGAATTCGCTCCGCGAGCGCTTGGAAAACATGAAGCTCAATCAGACTCGAGGCGTGTTCGTCGAGCGAACGACCGCAGCCCTCGCCGAGTTGGTCACGATCGATGCCCCCGAGTCGATGGTAGGTAGCGATTTGCAGGCACGCGTGCGTAACACGGTCGAGCAGTTTCAAGCACAAGGCATCCAAATTGATCAATGGCTTTCGGCCACAGGTCAAAGCACCGAGGCGTTTATCGAATCAATGCGCGGCGAGTCGGTCAAGGCAGTGAAAGTAGATCTAGCACTTCGCGCAGTTGCCGAGGCTCAGAACATTTCGGCAGACGACGATGAAGTAGATAATGAGCTCAATCGCATTGCTACTCAGGCAGGACGCAAGGTTGCACAAGTTCGCAAGGTCTACGAGCAGAACGATGCGCTTGGCGAGTTGGTTGCCCAAATTCGAAAATCCAAAGCAGTCGACTGGCTGCTGCGCAATTCCACCCTCGTCGACCCAGACGGAAATGCCATTAGCGCCGACACGCTATTTGGCGAGGAAGATGGGTCAAACGGAGATGACGCCGAATAACGGGTAGCCACAACTACTATCTTGAGTTGAACCCTTACCCCAAGGAGACGGCGAGTATGAGCCCAAACATTTCTAGGAACTATTACGTTCCAAATGTCACCGAGCAGACAAGCCGTGGCGAGCGCGTATCCGACTTGTACAGCCGCTTGTTGAAAGAGAACATCATTTTCTTGGGCACGCCCATTGACGACACCATTGCCAATCTCATTTGCGCTCAGTTGATTCACCTTGAAAGCGAAAACCCTGACAAGGACATCAACATCTATATCAATAGCCCCGGTGGCGATATCACGGCGCTCTTCGCGATCTACGACACGATGCAGTTCATTAAGAACGATATTGCAACCATTTGCCTAGGCCAGGCCGCTTCGGCAGCAGCAGTGTTATTGGCAGCCGGCACCAAGGGCAAGCGTTTGGCGCTCCCTCACGCGCGAGTGCTGCTGCATCAGCCATATGGCCAAGTTGGCTATTCGCAAGTAACCGACCTCGAGATTGCTGCACGCGAGATTTTGCGAATGCGCGAATTGCTCGAAGGCATTTTGTCGAAGCACACCGGCCAAACTGTCGAGCGAGTGCACGCAGATACCGATCGCGATTTCACATTGGAAGCAGCAGCAGCCCTCGAATACGGAGTGATTGACGAAATCATTACCGAGCGTTCGATGACCGACCGCTCTGGCCCAATTCGCTGACCATGGCAAAATTCGGAGATAGCGCCGAGCTGGTCAAATGTTCCTTTTGCGGTAAATCGCAAAAGGCAGTGAAGAAACTGATTGCCGGCCCTGGTGTTTATATCTGCGATGAGTGCATCGAGTTGTGCAACGAAATCATCGATGAGGAATTTGCACAAGCAGCAGAAGTTGGCATGGGGGCGCTTCCAATCCCGCGGGACATTCGCGCATTTCTTGACGAATATGTCGTCGGACAAGATCAGGCAAAGAAAGTTCTCGCCGTTGCAGTCTTCAATCACTACCGTCGAATTAGCCATCAGTCGGCAAACACCAAGCAGCGCGACGAAGTGGAACTGCAAAAGAGCAACATTTTGTTGCTCGGCCCTACCGGTTGTGGCAAAACGCATATGGCGCAGACGCTTGCAAGACTGCTCAATGTTCCATTCGCGATTGCAGATGCAACAGCGTTGACTGAAGCTGGATACGTAGGCGAAGACGTCGAAAATATCTTGTTGAAATTGCTCCAGGCTGCCGACTTTGACGTAAAGCGAGCCGAGTCCGGAATTGTCTACATCGATGAAATCGACAAGGTTGCGCGTAAGAGCGAGAACCCGTCGATAACACGTGACGTTTCGGGTGAGGGAGTGCAGCAAGCACTACTCAAGATTCTTGAAGGCACCGTTGCCTCCGTTCCACCACAGGGTGGACGTAAGCACCCACACCAGGAATTCATACAGATTGATACAACCAACGTGTTGTTCATTGTTGGTGGAGCGTTTGCAGGCCTCGATCAGATCATCGAGCAGCGCATTGGGCACAAAGGCATTGGGTTCCATTCCGATGTTCGGTCGAAGAAAGACAAAGACCCAGGCCAACTTTTTGCGCAAGTGTTGCCAGAGGACTTGTTGAAGTTTGGAATGATTCCTGAATTCGTAGGCCGATTGCCGATGATCGGCGCCGTGCACAGCCTGGATAAAGAGGCATTGATTCAAATCTTGACGGAACCTAAGAACGCCTTGTTGAAGCAGTACCAAAAGTTCTTCGAGTTTGAAGATGTCGAGCTTGAAGTAACGCCTGCTGCGCTTGATGCAATTGCCGATCAGGCACTCACTCGTGGCACTGGCGCTCGTGGGTTGCGCGCGATTCTCGAGGAAGTTCTGCTCAACACCATGTACGAGTTGCCAGGACGCACTGATATCGAGCGCGTGGTTGTCGATGTTGACGCCGTAGTCGAAAAGGCCAGCCCAACGTTGGTGCCTCGTACGGCTCGTGTAGCTCGCCAGCGTCGCGCTGCCTCATAACCCGTAGCCTCGTTCACATGAATTACGAGGAGGCGCTTCGCTATCTCGACGAACATGCCAGTTACGAAAAGACTGGAAGGGTCGAGTCGCCTTCACTCGACAACATTTCCAGGTTCATGGATTTGATGGCCAATCCACAACTGAACTATCCGGTTATCCACGTGACCGGCACCAATGGCAAGGGTTCGACAACTCAGATCATCACCAAACTGCTGATGGCGCACGGCCTGCAGGTCGGCACATATACAAGTCCTCACTTGGAGTCTTTAACTGAGCGCATCACTCGCGATGGCGAGCAAATTGACCAGCAGGAATTTGCAGACTGCGTAGCCGCTATTGCCGATATCGAAGTTCTTGCTGGAGTGCGACCTTCATATTTCGACATCATGACTGCCGCAGCCTTTCGTTACTTTGCAGACAGCGCCGTTGACGTCGCTGTAATCGAAGTTGGCATGCTCGGTCGTTGGGATGCCACAAACGTTGTCAAATCCGACGTAGCGGTAATCACCAATATTGCGCTCGATCACATGGAGTTTGCGGGCCCAACGCTTCAGCACATCGCGCACGAGAAAGTTGGTATTTCAAAAGCCAACAGTTCGCTTGTGATAGGTGACGAGAATCCCGAGCTGTTTCCAATCTGGAACGAGTCTCTCCATGCAAAATTGATTCGTCGGGGCGAAGATTTCGAACTTAATGAAAATCAGTTGGCTGTAGGCGGGCGTTCACTCAGTGTCCGTACTTCACGGGCCAGTTACAGCGACATACATTTGCCGCTGCATGGCATACATCAAGGAAGCAACGCTTCGATCGCGCTTGCAGCAGTAGAAGAGTTTTTTGATGCTGCGCTCAACATCGAAATAGTGCGGGAGGGCTTGGCCTCGGTATTGATGCCTGGCAGGTTCGAAGTGCTGGGTCGGCAGCCGCTCGTCATCGTTGACGGCGCACACAACCCAGCGGGGGCCGATGTCTGTGCGGAAGTGTTCTTTGACGATTTCAGCCCGGAGGGCAAACGCATTCTCGTTGTAGGAACGTTGAAAGGACGAGACCCGGAGCAGTTGCTTTCCGCACTTCGCGTGGACGAGTTTGATGCCGTGATTTGTTGTACGGCACCAACCGCTCGCGGGCTTTCCGCAGGCGAACTTGGGGATGTGGCTCGTCGAATGGGATGTGACGAAGTTGTGATCTGCGACACCGTCGATCATGCCTGCGAGAAAGCATTGAATATGGCTACGGAAGAAGACGCGGTTTTGGTTGCGGGCTCGTTATACGTAGTAGGTAGTGCGCGAACGCTCTTGCGCCGTATCCTGTAGCCATGAGCAATCGCACCCTTGTCCTGTTGAAGCCTGATGCAGTAGAACGTCAACTCGTTGGCGCAATTCTTTCGCGTTTTGAGACGAAAGGTCTCAAGATCGTCGCACTCGAACTCCGTACGCTCGACGCTGCAATTCTTGAGCGCCACTACGAAGAACATAAGGGCAAAGGTTTCTACGCCGAGCTTGTTGCATTCATGTCGCGTGGCCCAGTTGCCGCACTTGTTGTCGAAGGCCCAGAAGACACATGGGAAATCGTTCGTTCGATGATGGGCGCAACCAATCCACGTGCCGCAGCACCCGGAACCATCCGCGGCGACTACGGAACATTGTTCACCGAGAATCTTGTACATGGCAGCGACTCTGCAGCATCTGCGGCTCGAGAAATTGGTATTTTCTTCCCTCATTTATAGGCCAGCACTGCGTATTGGTGCAGCCGCCCACTTCGGCTGAGGCTTGATCGGTAGGATATTTATGGCATTTGCTGTGCTCATCTCGGCATGTTGAATTACAAACACAAGGAGACCAGTTAGATGGCAGGTGGAGGCTCACTTTCGTTAGGGCGCGATATCGCGATCGACCTTGGCACCGCCAATACTTTGGTGTTCGTTAAGGGCGAAGGCGTTGTGCTCAACGAGCCGTCAACCGTCGCAGTCGACAACAAAACCGGGCAATTGGTCGCAGTTGGGTTTGAGGCGAAACGTATGTGGGGTAGGGCTCCGCAAAACATTCGCCTCGTTCGCCCACTGAAAGACGGTGTAATCGCCGACTTTGATGTCTGCGAGAAAATGCTTCGGTTCTTTATTCAAAAGGTGCACACGAGCCGTTGGAACAAACCGCGAATGATTATTTGCGTGCCGTCAGAAATTACAGGCGTCGAGCGTCGCGCGGTTCAAGACGCGGCCGAGTTCGCGGGAGCACGTAGGCCTGTCTACATCATTGAAGAACCAATGGCCGCAGCCATCGGTGCTGGTCTTCCCGTGCACTTACCAAGTGCAAACCTCATTGTCGACATCGGTGGTGGCACCACTGAAGTTGCGGTTATCTCAATGGGCGGAATTGTTACTGCTCATTCGGCTCGTGTTGCGGGCGACGAACTGAACGAGGCAATCCAAGAGATGTTTAGAACCGAGTTTTCACTCGATGTTGGGGAAAACACGGCGGAAGAAGTGAAGTTGCAACTTGGGTCTGCCTGGCCTCTTGAAGAGGAACTCACGGCCGATGTGGGTGGTCGCGACATTGTCACTGGTCTGCCGCGCACACAGGTAGTCACTAGCGAAGAGGTTCGTGCGGCGCTTGATGCGTCCGTAGGAACAATTGTTGAAGCCATTAAAACCACCCTCGAGCGCACGCCACCCGAACTTGCCGCAGACATTATTAGCCAAGGCCTCGTGCTCTCTGGCGGTGGCGCGCTTCTTGCTGGGTTGCCCGAGCGCGTCACACACGAAACCGGCATTCATGCATATCTCGCACCAGAGCCTTTGTATTCGGTGGTGCTTGGTTGCGGCTTAACACTCGACAACATCGAGGCAATGAAAGGTCTGACGTCGCAGTCCTACTTTGAGTAGGCCGACGAAGGTTTTGTCGTGGCAGTGATTTCACCACAACGTCGCAGAGCCATTGCGCTTTTGGCCTTGACGTCAATCATCCTTGTCACGCTCGACTTGCAGCAAAGCGGTTCGACCTCGGCCGTACGAGCAGTTTTTGGCGTCTTTTTTCGGCCTGTTGAGGGTGTGGCCAGGGTGGTCACAAGGCCAGTTTCAAATGCATGGAACGGAATCACCAACTACAACGATGTAACTGCTGAGAACAGATTGCTGCGAGAAAAGATTGCGCAGCAAGAGGGAGCATCGGTGGCCGCTGCTGCATCCGTGCGTCTGTCGCAGGAGTTGTTGGCACTGAATGGTTTGCCCACGTTGGCCGGCATCAATTCGGTGAGCGCCCAGGTGATTGGAGACTCGCCGTCGAACTTTGCTCAGAGCGTTGAAATCAACCAAGGAAGCGAGAGTGGCATCAAAGTTGGTATGCCGGTGCTTAATGCTGCAGGTTTAGTTGGCAAGATAACAAAAGTATTTGCAAACCGCGCTGTGATCATGTTGATTACCGACCCAGAATATGCGCTTTCGGTGAAGGTGGTGAATACACCAAAGACGACAGCATCCACTGTCGCAGACCCAGAGGCAGCCTTGATTGAAACCACCACTACGGTTCCGATCACTACGGTTCCCGTTGCGACAACCAGCAAAATCCCGGGTTTCACCCCTGGTTCTACTGTGCCTACCGCAGTCATCACTGCGCCGAATGCAGCAGTGGCAGTTCCTTCGCTCACCATTCCGGCGGGCAGTTCGCTAGCAGTTCGCGAAACAGGAGTGTTGGAAGGGCGTGGGCCATCACGAACGCCGATTGTTCGGTTCATCGATACCGAACAGCGGTTCGGAGAAATTCAGTTGGGTTCTCCAATTGTTTCGGCGGGCGGTTCGCTCAGTTTGGCTCCACCAGACATCGTTGTTGGAACTGTGACCCGAGTTAATAAGCGGCTGGGTACGGCTGGGCCAGTGTTGGAAATTGGCTTAGTCGCAGACCTCAGCAACTTGTCGTTTGTTCGCATTTTGTTGTACCAGCCGATAACCGAGCAGCAAGCACCATGAGTCTTCGGTTTCTGCGCGTTATGGCAAGCAGGTGGACAAGGCTTGTGTTAGTTGGGCTCATCTTTTTGGGAATCCAAACAACTGTTTTGAGCGAAATGCGACCGTTTGGGGTGATGGTGCAACTGATGTTGTTGATCGGCGTCACCGCTGGCGCAATTTATGGGCCAGAAGTTGGTGCTCTTTCGGGGCTCATTGTTGGGTTGATGTACGACTGTGTATTAACCACGCCACTAGGGCTTACTTCTTTAGTGGTTGGAGGAGTGAGTTTCGGCGCGGGCCTGTTGCCATTCTTTGTGCGTGAGCCAAGCTGGTGGAACCGCGCCATTGTTATTGCACTGTTCAGCGCAATTGGAGAGATGTTGTTTCCCGTGGCTCAAGGCATGACCGGCCTAGGCGGCTGGGTTCAGCCACGCATGTTTGTCGTCGCACTCGTCGTTGCTCTTATCAATTTATTTCTGGCTCCAATTGTCATGCCCCTGATTCGCTGGACGCTCAAGCAATCGATGATTGGTTAAACACTGATGACAGCCAATAATCAGTCCAAGCGCTTGATGTCGCTGGCAATCACCGCAGTGGTTCTGATGACCGGCTTGTCCACGCGCATGTGGTTCTTGCAGGCGATTAAAGCCGAAGAGAACGAAGAAATAGTCGTTGCGGTGCGCACCAGAACCATTCGCTTGCTTCCAGAACGCGGTCGAATCATCGACGCGAAAGGTCGAGTTGTTGCCGACAACAAGCGCATCTTGACTGCAACGATCGACCGCGAAGTAATTAAAGATCCAGAGGATCGCTTAGAGATGTTCCGACGACTTTCGGGCCCATTGCAAATGCCAGTCGAGACGTTGTTCAAGCGGTACGAGGACAAACGGTTTGGGCCGCTTGAAGCGTTGCCGCTGAAAGAAGATATTTCGGAAGAAGTTGCGCTGTTTCTTAGAGAGCGGTCGGAGGATTATCCGGGCATGTACGTGCGCGAAGAGTGGAAGCGCAATTACCCCTACGGTGCAATTGGTAGTCACGTCATTGGTTACATGGGCGCTATCTCCGAGAAGAACCTTGCCTACTACCGTTCGATTGATTACGACCCGAATGAACGCGTCGGCGGTTATGGCCTGGAGCAGTCCTACGAGCAAATTCTTCGTGGCACGCCTGGGTACGTTCGATACGAAGTGAATGCGCAAGGAAAATTACTGCGTTTGATCGAGCGCGTCGAGCCGATCGTTGGAAACGATCTCGAATTATCGCTGGATATAACGATTCAACAATTTGCAGAGCAAGCATTAGAGACCCAGTTGGTTCTGCGCCGCCGCGTGGAGGCCGGAAATATTCGTTTAGAAGATGGCACGATTGACCCACTCTTTCCCGACCCCGTGCTGTACAAAGCGCCGGCAGGGTCGGTGGTGTTAATGAACCACGACACGGGCCAGGTAATTGCCATGGCCTCATATCCGCGTTTCGATGCGCGATGGTTTAATGCTGGAATCACCAAAGAAAAATTTGCCGAAATTTTCCCGCAAACCGAAGACCCAGACTTGTCGATACTTGTCAATCGTGCTGTGTCCGGTCGGTACAACTTGGGTTCATCATTTAAACCGTTTATTGCCTATGCAGCACTCAATACCGGTCAGTTGCCGGGCGGATCCTCTTACACGTACGTCGACAACGGCACGTACACACTTGAAAGTATTCCAAAAGACCGGTGCCAAGACGGAGTGAAATGCGTTTTCCGTAACGCGGTTTGTCGCTCGACGGGCGCCCCTTGCCGATACGGGCCGGTTGCAGTCGACGATGCACTTGCTGTTTCGAGCGACTCGTTCTTTTACAAAATTGGTGAACAGATTTTGACGGAACGTGGGTACAAGCCAATTCTGGAAGAACAGGTTCGGCTATTTGGTTTTGGTTCGCCAACGAACATTGACTTGCCGTACGAGTACGCGGGCACAATCCCCAGTAAAGCCTTAAAAAAGCGAATGGCCGATATTGGAGCGATATCGGAGGAGTCCGGCAGGGCTTATTACGTTGGAGATCAAATTCTGTTTTCAATCGGCCAAGGTTTACTTTCTGCAACTCCGATTCAGGTTGCCAGCGCCTATGGGGTATTAGGAAATGGCGGCAAAGTGTTGCAGCCCCACTTGGTGAAAACAGTTCTAGAGCCCGGCACCCCCGACAGTGCACCTGGCATCGCCAACATGTCGCAGTCGGCTGTCGTTGAACGATTTGATGACCGCGAACCAATTAGAACGCTTGACATGTCGGGCGACCGTTTGAAGCCGATTGTGGATGGATTAGCCAGAGTGATCACAGGCCCTGGCGTGAACTACGGGACGTACCATAAGACAACTGGTGAACTGTTGTTCAAGGGATACCCATACGGCGTGCTTCCCATTGCTGGGAAAACCGGAACGGCTCAGGGGCTTGGCAACTTGCCGTGGAACGACTCGTCTGCTTTCGGAGCATTCAGCCTCGACCCAAACCAGCCATACTCGGCATTCGCCTATTTAGAGAAAGCCGGATATGGCTCGCAGGCTGCAGCACCAGTAGTGAAATGTATTTTCATGGCCATGTCTGGAAAGTACAAAGTTGATCCAGTCGTGGTCGCAGACCCATTGAATATCAACAGCAGCGTTGCGGCACCGCCGACATATTTGCGTAACCCAACATGTTTGTCGGGCGGCCGATCGGATAATCGCGACTAATGAAAATAACTGATTCCGTACTGCGGGCTTTTAAAAAACCGCGCGCCGCTAACGCAGGGCTGAACAATAGTTATGCCGACCCAGTTCGCAACATCGACTGGATTTTGATGTCGGCTATGGCCATCCAGGCTGTGATTGGTTTATTTACCGTATTTTCTGCAACCCATTTGCGCTTGATCGACCAGCGGTTTGATCCGTATGTGTACACGCAACGACAGGTGCTTTTTGTTATTGCGGGAATCGCTGTTCTTTCAATCGTCATGGCGCTCGGTCACGATTGGTTTCGAACACAAAGTGGCGTGTTGTACGGCGGAGTAATTGTTCTGTTGATTTTGGTGCTCGCAACTGGAGCCGTAACTGGTGGAGCACGACTTGCTTTCGACCTAGGACCAATTGCGCTGCAGCCTGCCGAATTCGCGAAACCCCTCATATTGGTTTTGATTGCCAGCTATCTCAGCGAATCTGCGATTGACGGAATTGATTGGCATCACTTTGTTATGTCCCTGTACATGGTGTTGGCTCCGTGTGCACTGATTTTGTTGCAGCCCGACCTCGGTTCAGCCTCGGTTATCTTGGCCGGTGTTGCGGGCGTGTTGTACGTAGGTCAAGCGCGCCGAAGATATTTGCTATTGATTGCAGCGATGTCGGTTGGGTCGGTTGCCGCATCGATTGTTGCAGTGCCAAGCCTGCGGTATCAGTTGCGCCGATTTGATGCATGGTTTAATCAAAACTCGTTTGACAAAGATTTGGAACAAATCGTGTTGCAGGTTCGTTTCGCCAAACGTGCCGTATCGACAGGTGGGGTCTTTGGCAAGGGCTATCTCAACGGGCCGCTTACTAACGGAAAGTACATTCCGGTGCAATTCACCGACTTCCCATTTTCTGCTATCGGAGAACAATTCGGAATGATTGGCGGCGGCGTCGTCATTGCGCTGTTTTGCATCATCTTGTGGCGAATATGGCGCATCGCACGGATGGCCCGAGACCGTTACGGGTTCTTTTTGGCCACGGGTGTATTCACGATGGTGGTGTGGCAGGTCTTCCAGAACATCGGTATGACGTTGGGGGTCACCCCAGTAAGTGGCCTTCCATTGCCCTTCATCTCCTATGGGGGCTCTCACTTGGTGTCCACCGCGGTGTTGTTCGGACTGGTCCAGAGCATCCATATGCGCCGCCTGCAATAAGGGCCGCCGCAAAAACTGCCAATAAAGCCGAGTTCCTCTAGGAGCAGGGGGATATCCTGAGAACCAGGAAGGGCATTGGGCCCCTCCAAAGGTCGTACACGCGATAGCGATTCGGGCAGCGGGGAAACCTGTCGCCGGTAGCGCTGGACCGCGACGATAGTGCATGTGGTGGGCAGCTTTGCCGCCTCGGATGCGCTATCCAAGTAAGGAAACGAGCAAGCAACATGAGTGAAATGAGCGCAGGGGCTTCTGTCCCCGAGCAGCCAACAGGTGCGGCGTCTGGCGAGCAGCAAAATGGCGCCCAAGTTCCAGGTGGGCCAAAGAAGCGTCGTCGTGGTCGCCGAGGTGGGCGCAACCGCAATCGCACACGCACTGGTGGCACCAACCCAGCCGCGACTAACGCCGATTCGACTCAAGCTGCGCCGCGCGTAGCAAGGGCGCCAAAGCCAGCAACTCCGGAAGTGGAGCTTCCGGATCCTCCTCGCGAAGGCAAGATGGCCAGCCCCGAGGCGGTCAATGATGCACTTGTTCGCAAGCCTCAAATTGGAGACACCCGTCCAGCCCCGGCCGCCGTTTCCGCTGCCGCTAAGCCTGCAGTTGGCTCAGCAAACAGCCAGCGCGGTGAAGGTTCCGAAGACAAACCACGGAGCAAAAACCGTCGTGGCGGCAAGCGCGGTGGACGCAACCGCCGCGGGCGATCGCAGCGCGGCGACGATGCATCAAACACTGTTGTCGGCACCGACGCCGAATTGATCGAACGTCGACGCGGCAAGGAGCGCAACGGTAAAGCCGTTGGTCGCTACCTCATGTGCGTGCAGGTGAGCGGCGATCTCACTCAGGTTGCGGTGCTCGAAGGTCGCAGCCTGATCGAACATTATGTTTCACGCCCAGCCGATGATGATTTGCAGATTCACGGCAACATTTATTTGGGCCGAGTACAAAACGTTCTCCCAGGCATGGAAGCAGCGTTCGTCGACATTGGTACGCAAAAGAATGCCGTGCTGTATCGGGGCGACGTGCAGTTCGATAAAGAAGACGTTGTCGAGCAGGGCCCAGACCCGCGAATCGAGCAGGTGTTAAAGGCGCGCCAGATGATTTTGTGTCAAGTGACAAAGAATCCGATCGGCGCCAAAGGAGGCCGCCTAACGCAGGAAGTTTCGCTGCCGGGTCGATTCGTTGTGCTTATTCCCGATTCGCGCACGTACGGTATTTCCAAACGACTTCCAGAAGGCGAGCGTCGTCGTTTGCGCGGCATTCTCGATCGCATCAAGCCAGAACAGCACGGAATCATTGTTCGAACTGCGGCAGAAAATGCAACCGAGCACGAACTCACCACAGACCTCACACGACTGATTGAGCAGTGGGATTCAATTCGCAAACAGGCAGAGAAGGCTTCAACTCCATCGTTGTTGTATCGCGAACCTCCATTGGCTGTACGCGTTATTCGTGAAGAGTTCAGCAGTGACTACCGCGGCATCGTTATCGACGATCCACAGTTGTATGCCGAGGTGCGCGACTACATCTCTGCGTTCAACCCAGAGTTCGCCGATCGCGTGGAGCTGTTTGATGCCGCCAAAGAAGGCCTGCCATTGTTCGAGCAGTATCGCGTACACGAACAGTTGCGCAAGGCTCTGGACAAAAAGGTTTGGCTACCGAGCGGTGGTTCATTGATTATCGAGCACACCGAAGCGCTTAGCGTGATCGACGTCAATACGGGAAAGAATGTCGGTAAATCGAACCTCGAAGAGACGGTGTTCCACAACAATCTCGAGGCCGCAGAAGAAATTGCACGCCAGTTGCGCCTTCGAGATATCGGCGGAATCATCGTCATCGACTTCATCGACATGGAGATACGCGAAAATCGCCGCAAAGTGCTTGAAGCCTTCAAGAGCGCACTATCGCGGGACAAGACGCGCACCCAGGTGTTCGACATTTCCGAGCTTGGTCTGGTCGAAATGACCCGCAAACGTATTGGCGAAGGCTTATTGACGAATTTCGCCGAGGCCTGCGCGGCGTGTGAGGGCCGCGGAGTGCTCATCGATATGTCAATGCTTGACTAGGTCACATTTCAAAGAAAATCAGTAACAACTTGTCGTTTGGCTGGTTGGAGAGCCCATAGGGCGAAGGGTAGAGTAAGGACTCGTTATGTACGCAGTTATCGCAACCGGAGGCAAACAAGAAAAGGTCGCCCAGGGCCAACAGGTCCAGGTCGAGCTTCTTGGCGCCCAAGAAGGCACCGTGGTGAAGTTCACCCCAGTGCTTCTCGTCGACGGCACAACCGTCCTTTCCACGCCAGCCGAATTGGCTAAGGCAACCGTTACTGCAACCATCATCGGTCAGGCTGCAGGCCCAAAGATCGATGGCTTTACATACAAGCGTCGTACCAACCAGCGTCGTCGTTTCGGACACCGCCAAAAGTATTCGGTGATTGAAATCACCAGCATCGCGAAAGGCTGATCTCATGTCAAAAACCAAGGGTGGCGGTTCTACACGCAACGGTCGCGATTCAAACGCGCAACGACTCGGAGTAAAGGTATTTGACGGAACGGTCATCACCGCCGGAACAATTCTCATTCGTCAGCGCGGCACCAAAGTGCATCCTGGCAACAACGTTGGCATCGGCAAAGACGACACCTTGTTCGCTCTTGCTGCCGGCAGCGTAAAGTTCGGCGAGCGTCGCGGTCGTCGCGTCGTCGACGTTCTTCCAACCAACTAATTGCACCTGCAGCCTTTGCTGCGAAGCGTGAGCTAGTTCGTATCGATTCCCTGCGGTAGTCGCTCTGCGCCCCAGCCGAGAAGTATCGCGCCTTGGCGACACGCAAAGCGATCGGTCATGCCCCCAACGTATGCAACGGCGTCATGCAACGCCTCGTCGCTGTTGGCCATCGGGATGTTGCTGGTTGGGGAAAGTTCAGTGAACATGTCTTGCGGGCGCGCACGGTAGTGCTCCACAAGTGCGCGCAGTAAGTCGATGACAGCCTTTGCCTGATTGCGTGAGGCGTCACGCATGTAGATGTTGTCGTAGTTGAATCGACGAAACTCGGCAAGTGCTTCTGCGGGTAGCGACTCCATGCCGATACGACCGGACTGAGCGCTTGCCCTAATCATTGAAGTGATGAACGCACGAAGTTGGCTGGAACGAGTGAAGCCGCATTGTGTAGCGACTATTTCTGGCAGTTGTTGTGGCGAGACAATGCCGGCCGCTACCGCGTCTTCGAAGTCGTGACATACATAAGCAATGCGATCTGCCCACGAAACCACTTCACCCTCTGGCGTCATTGGCGCGGGGCGTGACCATGAATGATTACGGATGCCGTCCAGTGTTTCGACGCACAAGTTGAGTGGCACCAACGTGACGTCTGCACCCCAGAGCGCGTGATCGAAGCCATGCGCAACGAATGGGGATAGTGCGTCTTCACTGGCATGGCCGCCGGGGCCGTGCCCGCAATCGTGCCCGAGAGCAATGGCTTCGGTGAGCATGGTGTTGAGCCCAAGTGCGCGTGAAACTGCAACAGCCACTTGTGCAACTTCAAGTGCGTGAGTGAGTCGGGTGCGTTGATGATCCTGGGGGAAGACAAACACCTGAGTCTTTCCGGCGAGTCGTCGAAAGGCAGAAGCATGCAGGATGCGGTCACGGTCGCGTTCGAAACAGGTGCGGTAATCGTCGGCCTGTTCGACAATGGCACGGTTGCCGGCACCAAGAGCGCGCGTTGCTAATGGAGCAAGCTGCGCGTCTTCACGCGCCTCTCGTTCAGCGCGGGACACAACGTTGGTAGAACCAGCGCCTGCCCAAGAATCGGCGTGAGCGAAGATAATTCCGTCCGGTGAGTTGAAGCCGTGCATCGTGCTGGCCCACGACTGGGCACGAGACCCTGATGGGTCCTGAGGCTGTGCAGACTTATTGACCTCATTCATAATCTCCACGATACGAGCAGGGTGTAGCAGTAGCCTAGAAAGCCCCTATGAGTGCATTTGTCGACGAAGCCCAACTCAACGTTCGCGGAGGCGACGGTGGTGCAGGCTGCGTCAGCTTCCGTAGAGAGGGTCCAGTTGCTTTCGGTGGCCCAAACGGCGGCGACGGTGGCGACGGCGGTTCGGTATGGCTTGAGGCCGACCACAATGTGGCGTCGTTGCTGGCCTTTCGCGATCATCCCCACCGACGAGCAGGCGACGGCGTGCACGGAATGGGTAAAGATTTGCATGGCCGCCGTGGCCAGGAAATGTTGATCAAGGTTCCTGAAGGAACCGTTGTTCGCGACATGTACACGAACGAAATTCTGGCCGACCTCCCCGAACACGGTGCTCGATTTTGCGTAGCGCACGGCGGCCAAGGCGGAAGAGGCAACGCGCGTTTCTTGTCCAACCGTCGCAGGGCGCCAAAGTTTGCCGAGCAAGGCGAACATGGAAAAGAGCGTTGGCTGAAGCTGGAACTCAAACTGATGGCCGACGTCGCACTTGTCGGTTTTCCTAATGCGGGTAAGTCAACATTTATCAGTACTGTCTCGGCCGCAAAACCAAAAATTGCTAACTATCCGTTTACAACACTCGAGCCCCACTTGGGCGTCGTCAAATTAGACGCAACGACCGAGTTCATCATCGCCGACATTCCTGGAATCATCGAGGGTGCAAGCGAAGGACGAGGCTTAGGTCATCAGTTCTTGCGTCACATCGAGCGCGCGCGTGTGTTGTGCATTCTGCTCGACCTCGCACCAATGGACGACGTCTCGGCTGTAGAGCAAGAGCGAATTCTGTTGCAAGAGTTGCAGGCGTATCGCCCTGATTTGTTGGACCGCCCAAGGCTCGTGGTGGGCACCAAAACCGATGCAGCCGACGAAGTGCACATGGCCAGCTGGAGCGGAATGAAGATGTCGGCTGTTACTCGCGACGGAGTGCGCAAAGTGTTGGGCGAGTTGGCGCAGTTGGTGCAGGGTGCTCGCACGGTGCTGCCGCCGAAACAAGGTTCAGTGGTAATCAGGCCCGTACCCGAAGGCACCAAGATCGAGCGCATGGGCGAAACCGAGTTTCGACTTCATGGCCGCGATGTGGAACGCGCCGTTGCTCTTAGCGACGTAACTACGCCAGACGCATTGAATTACATTGATGAGCGGCTCAAGAATTTGGGCGTACCACGATTGCTGGCCCGTGCCGGTGCAACCGATGGGGCAGTGGTGCATATCGGCGCATTCAGTTTCGACTACACACCCGAGAGTTAGCAATGAGAATTGTCGTAAAAATTGGAACCTCATCGGTAACCGATGAGCGAGGCAGCATCAAAACAGATGCCATAGCAACCCTTTGCGAGCAGGTTGCGAAGCTGCGCGCAGACAAGCACGAAGTAGTAGTCGTTACCTCTGGTGCCGTTGCTGGCGGAGTGGCGGCGCTCGGCATGAAACAACGGCCAACCGACACGCTTACGTTGCAGGCACTGGCAGCGGTTGGGCAAAGCCTGCTGATGAACGAATACAACAAGCACCTTTCAAAACACCAATTAATCGGAGCCCAGGTGTTGTTGGTGCCTAACGATTTCATCGATCGCACGCAATACCTGCATGCACGAAGCACACTTATTCGGTTGATAGAGCTTGGTTGCGTGCCAATCATTAACGAGAACGATGCCATTGCCAGCGACGAAATACGTTTTGGCGACAACGATCGCATTGCGGCTCTTGTTTCGCACAATATCGGTGCAGACGTTTTGGTTCTGCTGACCGACATTGCTGGGCTTTACACCGCCGATCCTGCAACGGATGCCAATGCGGCATTTGTCGAAGAAGTTGCAGCCGATGACGAGCTGCTCACTGTCCATGCTGGAAGTGCTGGTTCTGCTCGTGGCAGCGGAGGAATGGCATCGAAGCTATCGGCCGCACGAATTGCATCGTGGTCTGGGGTGCGAACGGTGATTGCGAGCGCAACTCGTGCTGATGTGTTGGAGCAGGCAATCGCTGCTGTTCCTGGCGCGGGTACACAATTTTTGCCGCACAACCGAAATCTCTCGGCTCGCAAATTATGGATTGCATTTGCAGCGCAACACAGCGGCAGCGTTGTGGTGGATGACGGCGCCAGAACCGCTTTGATCGAGCGAAATACTTCGTTACTGCACGCAGGGATCGTTGAAGTGCACGGTGACTTCGTGGCTGGTGACACGGTAGAAATCAAGGACATGCGCGACGTGGTGTTTGCGCGCGGAATGGTTTCGGTCGATGCCGTACAGGCCAGTGCCGCAGCAGGTAGGCACAGTTCCGAACTTCCAGACGGAGTAGTAACCGAGTTAGTTCACCGTGACGATTTGGTCATTTTGCTCAACACAAAATGACGAATGTCTGGCGCACCAAATGCCAGCAAACCAATCACGTACATCAGTAGCCCCAAACAGGAGCTCACAACAATCCGTGTCAACGCAGCTACACCAACATTTGAGCCAATAAGCCCACTGGTGAGTCGGATAGTTACAGCCATCAATGCGGCGGCTCCGACGATGCGAAGTATCGAAACCAACAGCGGAGAAAGCTGCAATGAAGGTGTTGATCGATGTAGAACGAGCAATGCAATTGCTGCTGAAATGAGGTAGGCAAGGGAGTAGGCGATTCCTAAACCGAGAACATCAAATCGGTCGACGAGCAATAGCGCAAAAACTATGTTCAGGGCATTTTCAACGAGATTGATCAGGAATGGTGTGCGCGTATCGTTGCGTGCATAAAAGCCGCGAAGAACAAAGAGATATACCGAGAAACCCGCTACTCCTAGAGCGAGCCCAGACAATGCTCGAGCGGTATTGGAGGTGGCAACTTGATCGAAGTTGCCGTGTTGGAGCAGCGTTCCAACGATTGGCTTAGCGAGTAAGAAGAGCCCAACCGCGGCTGGGATGGTGAGCATTGCCGTGTAGCGAATTCCGTCGTTCATTCGGCGCGCAAAAGCTGCTTCGTCATCGAGATGGATCAGCCTTGATAATTCTGGTACCAAGGTGGTGGCAAGCGATACAGCAAGCAGACCATGAGGTAATTGGAAGATAACAAAAGCCTTTGCGTAGGCGTCCACCCAACCGCTTCCAGGCGATGCAAGGTTTTTGATGACCACGAGTGCAATTTGATTGGCAACGACATACCCAAGAGTCCAAGTTGACAAACGAATCAGACGTGCAACTGCCGGATGTCGAAATTGTGGCCTAAAAGAGATTGGTATACCGCTGCGACGCACGGCTAGCAATTGAGTAATCGCCATCAATGCAATACCTGCTGTCGTGCTCAATCCGAGTGTCCATAGCAGCGAATTGTTTGATACAACTTCGCCCAATTGGGGAGGCGAAGCTGCGCCAATCGAAGGAATGTAGAGAAGAAACGCAATTGCCACGATGTTGGCGAGAACGGGCGACCAAGCTGCTGCAAAGAACTGTCGTCGGGCATTGAGTAGCGCAGAAGTTATTGCGCTTATCCCGTAGAAGAAGATCTGGACGAGGAATATTCTCGTGAGCGCCGTGCCGGCTTCTCGGTAGGCGTCGGCGTCCACTGCGCTTGCTGGGTTGAGTGAGAAAAGGTGAAATATTGCGGGTGCTGCTAACACCGCGACGACAGTGACGGAAATCAGCACATACAAGGCAGTGCTGACGATGGCGTCAATGTCGTTGTTCTCTTTGTGATCATTATCAACGAGCCGAGCGAAGAGGGGGACAAGGCTGGCGGAAAGCACGCCACCGATGAATAGTTCGTAGATGGCGTTAGGGGCGTTATTTGCGCCATCGAATGCGTCGGCTAATGCGGTCTGGCCGATCACCATGCCGAAAATCACAATGCGCACAAGTCCCGTGATTCGGGAGACTGCGGTGCCAGAAGCAACGACGAGATTCGATCGAATAAGACCGGCCATGAGCACTCATCATCGTAGGGGTTTGGATCGGAGTGTCGGCGGGATCAAGCACTAAGGTTGCCCGAATGGAAAGCCGATTTGAGTCAGTTCAGCAGGTGCGAGACGGTCTAAAGCAGGTCAACTATTTGGCCGACGACGGCATCGCTGGTGTGGTCTATCTAGCGCAAAGGCTTGGAAAGCCAATTCTCGTCGAGGGCCCTGCGGGAACGGGAAAGACGCAATTGGCAAAGAGCGTTGCAGACATGACGGGTGCCCGACTCATTCGTCTGCAGTGCTACGAGGGTCTCGACGAGTCGAAGGCGCTCTACGAATGGAACTACAAGAAGCAGCTGTTGCGCATTCAAGCCGACAAATCAAGCGACTCTTGGAGCGAAGTTCACGACGACATTTTCTCCCAGGAATTTTTGCTCACCCGTCCTTTGCTTGAGGCGATCAGCAGTGAGGATCCAGTAGTTCTCTTGATTGACGAAGTAGACCGCGTCGAAATTGAGACAGAGGCATTGCTGCTCGAGATTCTCTCGGAGTACCAAGTTTCTATTCCAGAACTTGGAACTATTACGGCGAAGCAAATTCCTATGGTCTTCCTCACGTCGAATAACACACGCGAATTGTCCGAAGCACTCAAGCGCCGTTGCTTGTTCCTGCACATCGATTATCCAGATATGGAACGCGAAAAAGAAATTGTCCTCACGAAGGTTCCCGACATCACGCAAAACCTTGCCGACCAAATCGCACGTATCGTGCGAAGCATTCGTCAGTTGGATTTGAAGAAGGCACCATCGGTGAGCGAAACCCTCGACTGGGCACGGACATTGATGCTGCTTGGCATCGAACACATCGATGCTCAAGAGGCAAAAGAGACTCTCCACATCCTGCTCAAATACCAAACCGACATTGCCAAAGCGGCGAAGGAACTGTCGGTCGACAAGTGATCTGAACCATGCCCGTCCTTGACTTGATGTCGGGTTTTATCGTTGAACTGCGTAACGCAGGGCTTCCCGTGAGCCTTACCGAGAACCTCGATGCAATGGAAGCGGTAAAAGAGATTCCTCTCGAGGATCGTCAAGCCTTCAAATACGCGTTAGGTGCAACACTCGTCAAGAGCAATTCGCACTGGCGAGCATTTGAAACCATTTTTGAGGTGTATTTCTCGCTTCGCGGCGCCGAATACAACATCACAGATGGTGAGTCCGATACGCCTGGCGAACTTGGACGCGACGAACAAGACTCGCAGCAACCTGGCGAGGGTCGTGGCCAAAGCGGAGGGATGGACGGGCTGACCCCCGAAGAACTCGCGCAGATGCTGATGCAGGCATTGATGAACGGCGACCAGGCCATGATGCGCGCGTTAGCCAAACAGGCGGTGCAACGTTTTGCGGGAATGGAGCCAGGTCGGCCAGTGGGCGGAACCTATTACCTCTACCGAACCCTGCGCAATCTTGATTTAGACAACATGCTCGAGAAGTTGATGCAGGCAAATAAAGATTCGGCGCAGCAAGACTTGACCAAGTTGGAAGAGCGCCTAGAAAAAGACGAGTTTGAGAGCCGCATAGAACAGTTCAAGCAAGAAGTCGAAGCAGAGATACGTCGCAAGCTAGTTGCCGATCGCGGAGCAGAGGCAATGGCGAAGACACTTCGAAAGCCACTTCCCGAAGATGTGGATTTCATGCACGCCAGTCGCGAAGAGATGCAGAGCCTGAAAAAGGCATTGCAACCGCTCACTCGCAAACTTGCGGCAAAGCTGGCGCGAAAGCGCAGGCATGGCCGGAAAGGTCCGCTCGATTTTCGCAACACCGTGCGCCACTCCCTCAGTTATGGCGGTGTGCCTGCAGATCCAAAATTTAAATATCCGCGCCCTGCCAAACCAGAATTGATGGTTGTCGCCGACATTTCCGGAAGCGTCGCTGCATTCGCGCGCTTTACGCTGATGCTCGTCTATGCCATTCAAGGGCAGTTTTCTAAAGTGCGATCATTCGTCTTCATTGATGGCCTCGACGAAGTGACCAGTTATTTCAAGAACACCGAAGACATCAGTGAAGCAATACACCGAGTAAATACCGAAGCCGATGTGGTGTGGGTTGACGGCCATAGCGACTACGGCCATGCGTTTGAAGTGTTCTGGGAAAAGTACGGCAAGGACATCAACGCAAAAACCACCATCTTGTTGCTGGGCGATGCGCGAAACAACTACCACGCAGCCCAATCTTGGGTAGTCAAGGAAATGCAAAAACGTGGACGACACGTGTATTGGTTGAATCCTGAACCAAAGAGTTATTGGAATACCGGAGACTCAATCGTGGGCGAGTACGGAACCTTCACCGACGGCGTTTACGAGTGCCGCAACTTGAGGCAGCTGGAAGGCTTTGTCGAGAAGCTGGTATGACCAAAACACGAATCGTCTTGGTTCGTCACGGCGAATCGAATGTCACCGTCCAGCGAGTGTTGGGCGGCCCGCGCACGTGTAGCGGTTTGTCGGATCTAGGAAAATTGCAGGCCGAACGGTTGCGCGACCGTCTTGCAAACACGCAGGAACTGCAGTGTGATGTGTTGTACTCAAGTGGCTATCCCCGAGCTAAAGAAACAGCTGAAATAATTGCGCCCGCACTATCTAGCTTGGCCATCAATATTGACACTCGATTCGGCGAGCACGACCCAGGCCCCGAATGCGATGGGCTTACCTTTGCGGAATTTGTTCGACGTCATGGCT